>NZ_CALSOK010000001.1:0-156974 GCF_943787955.1 uncultured Paraglaciecola sp. | reverse complement strand
CCACAATTAGAGAGGGTAGAGTGACCGACATGTAAAGATCGCCGTTGTCTAACAGCTCATGCGACAACATACCCGCATGAGATTCAACAACGTTTGCCTCATCCTGACCTGTGGCAATATATAAAGAGGCGATGCCATTGGCTGAGTGAGGACCGTTATATGCGGCACCTGCCATTTGCGCGCCAGTGTTAGCTAACACGGAAGCACCAGCAAGCATTTTGGTATCGACTTTCATTACGCGGGCTAACACTTCCTTTTTAAGTACTACCTCAGCAATTACCCGTTTGCCTCTTGAGTGCAACATATTAAGGTGAGAGTGTTTTTTGTCGGTATCCATATTACCAGATAACATATACATACAAGGAATAGGCGAATTGGCTTTTATCCATTCACAAGCCACTAAAGTAGCTTTACCAACCATGTTTTGCCCAGCAGCATCACCTGTGGTGTAGTTAAAGCGTAAATATTTTGTTTTTGACACCGACCATTGCTGAATATGTTCAAGCTTACCGACGCTAGTAGTGGTTTCTGCGGTTGCTTTGATTATTTCAAAATTTTCTTCTATCCAATGACCGAAATCTCTCGCTTCTCGCGCATCTTTAAAAATAAAAGCGGGAGCCCGTTGCATAAAACCTTCAACAACAGTGGTTTTTACTCCACCACATTCATTGATCACCCGCATCCCACGACTATAACTTGCGACTAATGTACCTTCAGTGGTGGCAAGAGGCACGTAGAATTCGCCCTTTGCATGTTCGCCATTGACTAAAACTGGACCTGCTACACCCACTGGCATTTGCACGATACCGATAAAGTTTTCAATATTGCCTGGTAACACTGCAGGATCGATACTAAATTGCCCTGTATGAGTCAGTTCTGCACCAGTTTTTTGTTCGATAAATTGTCTACGGATCTCGGCCATTTCACTAGTATGGTCATTTTCTGAATTACGTGGGATTCGGTTATCATCACTCATTAACTATTCCTTCTATTTTATCGTGTGATTAAATTACAGTATTTACGGATCATTTCACCTTAATATTCACACGGTTAGCTAAAGATGACAAAGGAAATGTGATGACGAAAATCAAATAGTTGGTATTTAATTAATGAATGGGTCTACTTTGTTTTTGTACGGTTATTGTTATCTCGGCTTTTTTTTATTACTTCATCGTCCACAGGCATTTGTGTGGTTTTGGCCAAACGGTCGTAGAGTAATACATTGACTGTAGCTGCCAGATTCATGCAGCCGATTGTTGGGATGTAAACCACATGCTCACATTGATCGACTATCCCTTGCTCAATTGACCCATCCTCAGGACCAAATATATACAAGCAATTTTCAGGATGAATAAAATTAGGCAGTGGTATTGCACCTTCTACCAGTTCTACAGCTACTTTTGTAAGATTTTTGTCTGTTGTTTTACAAATTATTTCATCAACATGACTGACTTTAATATCTAAATGTACATTTTTAGTGTCAGTTTGGAATGCTTTGGCCCGCGCATAGCGCTCACCTGTATATCGAATGCTTTGTGCCTGATAACAACCGGCAGCACGCAGAATGCTACCCATGTTTTCTGGGCTTTTGGGATTGATAATAGCTAAGTGTATTGGCACGTTACTGTCCTAATATATTGTCGATGCTGATCAGTTCTTGTTGAGTAAATTCTAAGTTATCCAAAGCCGCCACACAGTCTTCAATTTGACTGACTTTACTCGCTCCGATAATTGCACTTGTGACAGCTTGATTGTTTAGTACCCAAGCTACCGCCATTTGTGCCAGAGATTGCTCTCTTTGTTCAGCTAGTTTATTGAGTTGAATGACTTTGGTTATTTTCTCTTGATTGATATTTTCTTCGGTTAAATAAATCTGTTCGCTGCGGGAGGCCCGTGAACCCTGGGGAACACCTTTAAGATACTTATTTGTTAAAAAACCTTGTGCTAACGGAGAGAATACAATTGAGCCAACCCCTTCTTCCAACAAAACGTCTGTCAATCCGTCTTCTATCCATCTATCAAACATATTATAACTAGGTTGGTGAACCAGCAGATGTGTGCCTAAATCTTGTAAAATACGCATGGCTTGTTTGGTATGAACCGGTGAATAACTGGAAATTCCCACATACATGGCGCGACCGGAACGCACAATATAGTCCAACGCTTGCATGGTTTCTTCAAGTGGTGTGTCGGGGTCATAACAGTGTGAATAAAACACGTCAAAATAATCAAGCCCCGTGCGCTTTAGACTTTGATCACAGCTGGCGATTAAATATTTGCGTGAACCACCAATACCATAGGGTCCAGCCCACATATCGTATCCTGCTTTACTGGATACCAGCATTTCATCTCGATAGGGCTTAAAGCTTTTTGCCATAACCTGACCAAAGGTCGATTCGGCAGAACCAAAAGGAGGGCCATAATTGTTGGCTAAATCAAAATGATTAATGCCTAAATCAAATGCACGGTGGAGCATGTTTTGAGCATTTTGAGGCGAGTCTACAGCTCCAAAGTTTTGCCATAATCCTAACGATATGGCGGGTAACTTAAGACCGCTTTTACCACATCGACTGTAAGACATGTTTTCATATCTACCACTAGCCGCTAAATATTGCGGATTAGGATCAGTTTTTATCATTAAAAGTTACCCAGCAAAAAAATTTGAGCTAGCCTAAACCAAAGTAAGCTAATTCTCAATTTACCTTGCACATATTGTGACAACATTCGTGGAGAATTGGGGTTTCACGAAATTGAGTATCTTATTTTAAAGAAATAACAGATGAAATTTGATACGTTAATACAGTTGATAGACATGTGGCATTGTCACGATCAACAGCAACGTGAAGCATTATTTGGCTTAGTGTTTTTTGATTGTTGCTGATTGCGTGAACTCAGAATAAGAAACTGAATTTATGCGCAAATGGCTAGATACCATTAAATGGAGTGCCGATGTGACTAAAGATGATTATTACACCATGACTGTGCTGAAATGTTATGCCGCTATTAAAACTAATACAGTAGACGATTATCTAACCCACAGAGCCCAGTTGTTAATTGATGATGACATAAAACAACAAGCTATGCAGTTAGTCAGGAATGTTGCTATTGCTGATGTTGAACTGAACGCAGCAGAACAACAGGTTATTAACCTGTTGTCTGAGGTCTTAGAAAAATAAATCTTATTGAGGTGATAATGAGAGTAATTTTGATGGATGTTTTTTTAAGATTTATTTTTTCTCGGAAAAGCTTTTAACCAAAATGCAATCTCGAATATAAAGCCAATGAGCAAAAGTCCAATCAGACTAGTAAAGTTGCCAATGCTATAAAAACAAATTGCTGCTATGGCTAGTAATGTTAAAACAATCCACCTGCTTAAATGATTCATTATGTTCTGCGGCTCTCTAAATACTTATGATGCGATTGACCATATGTTTGCTGTTAGTGATCATGTCGATGGTTTTTGCTCTAAGTTTTAGCAGTAATAAATAAGCGAGTGGTACCAATACCAAACTGGTTAATGTAGAAAATATTAAACCACCAATAATTGAAATGGCCATGGGCGAGTAGGGGGGGCCATCGCCACCAATTCGGGTGCTGCCTATTGCCAATGGTACTAAGCCTAATACTGTTGTGGCCACGGTCATTAGTATTGGTTTAACACGCGTTAAACACGCTTCGATGATCGCTTGTTGTACCTTATAACCCCCATTGATTAGCTGATTTATCCTATCCACCAGCACAATGCCGTTATTCACCACTATTCCCATCAGTATTAACATGCCAATCATAGTCATAATCGACATATCTACACCCGTCGCAAACAAGGCCCAAAATACCCCTGTCATTGAAAATAAAAGAGAGGTGATCACCGCTGTGGGCAAAAGTAATGACTCAAACAAAGCCGCCATCACAATGTAAATCATAATTAAGGCTAATAGCATATTGGTTTGCATGGCATCTTCATTTTGGTTTTGGCGTTTAATGCTGCCATCAAATGTCCAATCATAACCTGTGGGTAGCTTGATATGCTGCATCACACCTTCAATACTTTTTTGAGCCTCTTGCAAGGTAAAGCCATCTTGTAAATTGCCGCCAATGGTAATAGAGGTTTGACGATAGCTACGGTTAATTTCTGAGAGTCTTGGTTTGACATCTAATTTAGCAATCATATCTAATGTGACACTTTGGCCCGATATTCGGGTGATAGTTAAGTTTTTTAGGGCGTCGACTGAATTTTGTAACCCTTGGTCGTACATTAATTGAATACCCACCTCACCATTTTCCCCATGGCGAAAGGTGCGCAGGTTAGCACCTCGCAGTGCAGTAGAAACGACCCTAGAAATATCTCTGGTATTAAGCCCAAAACGAAACGCCTTTTGCCTGTCTATGACGATCTGCAATTCCTGTTTTTGGCGACTAGTATCAGCTTTGACTTCTGAAAGGCCTTTAACATTAGTCAATATTGGAATGATTTGTTGAGCTATTTGTCCAAGTTTTTCAGAAGAGTCACCTATGATAGTCATTTGAATGCCACCGCCGTTTCTTTGATCCCATTGAAACGAAGGTTTCGCCCTGACAAACTTAGGCAGGTTATCAGTGATTTGCTTTTTGACTTCCGACTGTGACACTGGCATGTCATTAATTAGGGTAATACCTGATACAGCAAAACCTGCAGTGTAATAAGTGTAAACCTGTTTGATATGAAATTTCTCTTGATTGGCATACAAATATTTCTCCATTTTACTAACGGTTTTTTCGACTTCCTCTAAACTAAAGCTGCCTTGAATGTCATAGTTCAACCAGACTCGGCTTTGGTCATCGTTGTTGTCATCATCACTGGTAACGTGTTGCATCGGCAGTGCTGTACTAGCCAATATCAATATAGCAATTAAGCTGGTTTTTCCTTGGTTATTAAGGGACCAAGTAAGAATGTCTTTATAGTAAGTTGCCATTTTCCCAAGTGTTTTGGGTCGTTTGATGTTGTCACTTTTAACTACCTTGATTTTAATTTTGCTGGAAAGTAGAGGGATTAGAGTTTGAGATATCAATAACGAGGCAAATAATGAGATACAGATTGCAATGGCAACATGCTCTAGAAAGATTGTGATGTTGACCTTAGCACCAACAATATTAGGTAAAAAAACAATAGCAGTGGTGATGGTCCCAGCGATGACGGCTAAACTTACCTTACCCACACCGGCTTTTGTGGCGGCAATGATATCTGGATTTCTCTTCTTTTCCTGTGCGATGCTTTCAGTCACCACGACGGCATTATCTACTAACATACCTACCGCCAACATCAGCCCCATCATAGACAATATATTAATGGTATAACCCATCATGTACATGCAGCCTAAGGTAATACAAATACTAAAAGGCACTGATAACACCACTAATAATGTACTCGTTACATCACGAAGAAAGGCGTAAAGAACAAGTAGTGATAATAATGCCCCAATCATACCGGCATTGAGCAGGTCGGAAAGAGACTCGGTGACACTCTCTGCTTCGTTTTGCATAATAAACAAGTGGATGCCATTAAAAGCTGGATTTGAATTAGCGTCATCAATAACCTTCAATACTTTGCTGGATACCTCGACCATATTGCTGTTCGATTCACGAAAAATGTTAAAACCTACAGCATAGGACTGGTCCAAATGCCGACCTTCAGTGCGTTTGGGTTTTTCGTATTTTACCAAGGCAATATCGCTAAGGCGCACGCCCTTTTTAACCATCAAGTCACGGATTTCCTGTAAGTTAGTAAACTCACCCTGAGGGTTGACTGTGATTTTTTGCTCAACATCAGAGTCAATAAAACTGCCTGCTGTAAGGGAAAAGTTGGCATCACTTAAAGAGCTCGTCAATTCATTGGTATCAACCTGCAGCGCAGCCATAAGTTGTTGATCTAAACGAATAGATATTTGTTTTTTTGTGACGCCGTAAAGTTCAACTTTAGATACGCCTGGCACTCTTTCGATTGGCCGTTTTAAGTTACGATCAAGTAAGTCGTAGGCGCTAGAAATGTCTCGTTCGCTGGACACTCGCAATGAAAAAATTGGCATGTCGTTGGTATTAAACTGATATACCAATATCCGCTCTACATCGTCGGGCAAGTCTGTTCGTATTGCATCTATTTTTTCTCTTGCTTCAATGCCTTTGGCTTTTAGGTTCTCATCCCAAGCAAACTGCAACTGGATTTCAGCACCTTCCTCAGAAGAACGAGAACGCAAACGTTCGATGCCAGACATAGTGGCTAAAGCTTCCTCTACTGGCCGGGTGATCATTTTTTCCACTTCCACCGGTGTCGCATCATTGTAAGGAATACGAATAGAGATTTCGGGAATATCAATGCTGGGGAATTTTTCTAGTGGCAATAGCTGACTGGATATAATGCCAAATACCAACATAGATAAAAACAACATCATAATGGTGACAGGGCGGCGCATGGCAAAGTCCGCTAATGCGGAACCCGCACTTTCAAACTTATCCATAAATTGTCTCCCCAACATCTGTGCTTATTGGCAATTGCTCTGATTGTTGATCAAATTGCTTACGGTCAAATAAACTGTAAATTACAGGAATAAAAAACAAGGTAAGTAGGGTGGCAAAAAGTAAACCATAAATAACAGTGATGGCCATAGGGGTTCGAATTTCAGCTCCTTCTCCTAAACCCATTGCCATAGGTAATAATCCTAATGAAGTCGTAAGTGTGGTCATTAAAATCGGTCGAAGTCTGCTTTGTGCAGCTTCGATGATAGCTGCAGTTTTTTCTAGCCCTGAAGCGCGTAATTGGTTAATTCGGTCAATTAACACTATGGCATTATTCACTACGATACCTGCTAGCATAATGAGTCCAATAAATACCACTACGCTGATATTGGTACCTGACACATACAATCCATAAATAGACCCCGCGCAAGCTAATGGCACCGTAAATAAAATCAGTAGTGGGTGTAATAATGACTCAAATTGAGAGGCCATGACCAGATACACTAAAAATATCGCCAGGGCTAAAGCAAACTGTAAAGATTGAAAACTGTTTTCCATTTCTTCACTCTGTCCGGCTACTTTAGCTAGCATGTTTAAAGGTAATGTTAATGAGTCGATATGTTGTTGAACGGCTAATACCGCTTCATTTAAATCACCAAAATTTAAATTAGCTGAAACCACTGCAACCCGTTCTTGACCTATACGCGTGATTTCACTTGGACCAATTGACATACTTATATCCGCCACCGCTTCCAAAGGGATAGATGGGCTAGCACCGGGGTTGACGAACATTTGGCCGATATCAGCAATGGAATCTCTTTGTTTTTCAATTGTTGTGACTAGAATGTCGACTTTGCGGTCTTCGATACTGTATTTAGTCGCTATTTCGCCACCAATTTTTGCAGAGATAAGTTTAGAAACATCGGGTGCATTGATACCAAGCTGGGCGAGTTTTCCATGATCGAATTTGATTTTAAGTTCTGGATTACCAGACTGTAATGAGGACTTTACATCGGCGAATCGTTTATCACCTTGCATGATAAGTTCCATCTTTTGGCTGTATTTTGTCAAATTTTTAAGATCATAACCCACGATTTGCACTGCTAAAGGTGTCGCAAAGGTAAACAATGCAGGTTTACCAAACTTACTCTGAACACCCGCTTGTTGTGACAAATAACCACGCATTTTGTCCATTACCAGTTGAGTTGTATAAACAGATCTATTGGGTTGCATCACCACATTTAGCTTGCCCCAATATTCACCCCCTTGACTGGCTGATACATTCATTAAACTTCCCGTCCCCGCTAGAGCATAGGTGCGCTCTACGCCGTCAAGTTCAGCTGTAAAGTTAGCTAAGTCAGCAATCACTCGATCGGTGTTTTCTAACTGAGAGCCTGTTGGCAAGTTGATCTCGACAAAAAACTCACCTTGGGACATATCAGGGATCAGCTCCATTCCTAGTTTAGGTAGTAATAAAACTGACGCTAAAGAAACGGTAATCACACCAGTCAAAACTACCAGACGAACACGTAATGCCTGTTTAAGCGCAGCCAAATAGGTTTTTTCGATTTGCACAAAGCTTTTATCAAATATCCATAATAGCGGACGGAATAACGTTCCCAACACTTTGCTTGACACTCTAAACACCAAAACAATTAAAGATGTAATCAGAAAAGGAATAAAATGGAAAATCAGTTGTACTACCCAATAAAAAGGCAATGATAAGTAATGAAATAACCAGCCTATTTTGGATGTTGGAATGGTTTTGTCGAGGCTTTCACCTAAATCTAAGCTTTGCTCATTGTTTGTTGCCTCATTGGATTTCTCTCTTGAGGCCAACATCGGTATTAACGTTAGTGCTACTACTAGCGATGCAGCCAAGGCAAAAGTAACGGTTAACGCTTGGTCACTAAAAAGCTGACCGGCTATGCCTTCAACAAATACTAATGGAAAAAATACTGCCATGGTCGTCAATGTTGATGCGACGATGGCCATCGATACTTCTTTGGTGCCTATGATTGCAGCTTGTTTAAAATTTTTGGTTTTGGCTTTATGTTGAGCAATGTTTTCTAATACCACTATGCTGTTATCTACTAGTAGGCCAATAGCCAGCGCTATACCACCCAAACTCATGATATTAAGACTAATATCATTGCCATACATAAGGTTAAAAGTCGCGATAATGGAGACAGGAATTGAAATAGAAATAATCAAGGTTGACCAAATGTTTTTAAGAAACAGATACAACACCAACATTGCCAGCAAACCACCAATAATGGCTGCTGATTTTACCTCGTCAATTGCACTAGCAATAAACCTAGATTGATCATACACCAACTGTAACTGATATTGGCTGGGTATATCATTTTGCAACTGGGCAATGCGAAACTGTATATTTTGTGCAACTTGCACTGTGTTAGCATCGCCTTCTTTATAAATAGCTATTTCTACGCCTTGAAAACCATTAAAGCGGTTCATAGAGGTAGGCTCTTTGTGGGAGTCTTGCACTGTGGCAATGTCGCCTAATCGAATGTTTTTCCCTTCTCGATTAGCGATAAACAAGTCACGTATATCATCTAAGGTTTGAAATTGATTTAAGGTGCGCACCAAATATTCTTGTGAACCATCTTTTACGCGTCCTCCAGAGGCATTGACGTTTTCATCTTTTAAACGTTTAATGATTTCACTTACTGTGATGTTCAGTTGACTGGTTTTTTGTTGGTCAACCAGTACCTGGATTTCATTTTCTAAGCCGCCACCTACTTTGACAGATGCCACGCCCACTACTGATTCTAGTTGCCGTTTGATTTGTTCCTCGGCGTATATACGCAGTGCTTTTATACCTTGATCGGTTAATGCTATCTGCTGGCTGTCTTTAGTTTTTGTGGTGTCTTGTGTTGCTAGGGACTTTGCACCTGTCTTATTATCTGTAACTTCAACACCACCTAAGCCAAATCGCATGACTGGATCTAAACTAGGATTAAAGCGAAGTAATAATGGCTTTTTTATATCTAAAGGTAATTGTAGCGTGTCTAGTTTTTCACGCACTTCAAGACTGGCTAAGTCCATATCTGTGCCCCACTCAAACTCAAGTAACACATCAGATTGACCAGCCTTTGAGGTTGAAGTGACGGTGCGTACACCTTTAACCACACCTATAGTTTCTTCAATGGGTTTGGATACTAGTTGTTCTATTTCGCCCGGTGCTGCGCCAATATAATCTGTGCGGATAGTCAGGGTCGGGTAGGACAATTCAGGTAACAGATTTATCGCCAGACGCGATAGTGAAACCATACCAAATAAAATAACTGCAAAGGTAAACATCCATACTGTGACTGGCCGTTTGACAGCAATCTCAACAATGTTCATAAGACGCCCTTAACCTTTAACTAACTGATTGGAGGTTTTCTGAGCTAGTTCTAAAGGTTCGCTTTGGCTAACGTCATCATTAACAATGTCAACAGGAGCCTGATCCCTAAGGTTCTGATGACCTGTGATAACCACTTTTTCATTGCCTGATAAGCCACTTAGTATTTCTACCACTTCACCTTCTTGATAACCAACTGTGACGGCTTTTCTGCTTGCAATGCCATCTTTGACTACAAACACATTAATACTATCGTCTATAGCCAGTAACGCTTTACGTGGAAGAAGTATCACATTTTGTTTAGTGTCGTAATTGAGTTTAACTTGGGCAAACATGCCTGACTTGAGTAAGTTATCAGGGTTGAATACCCGTAATGTGACTTTAAATGTCCCTGTTTTTGAGTCAATAACCGGGCTAATACGTTCGACAAAAGCAAGTATGTCGTCACCATCAAATGCAGTTAGATTTAAAGAGGCTTGTTGTTCTTTATGCACTTTAGATAGTTCTTTTTCAGGTAAATAGACGATTCCGTATAGTTCTTTTTGTTGAACGATATGGAACATTCTTTCACGTTGGAAAGACTCGCTTAAATTACCTACTTTAGCGTTTTGTTCAGCGATATAACCGGATATTGGTGCTGTTATTGTCGCTTCATTTAAATCCAGTTCAGCGAGGGAACGAGTAGCTTTAGCTGATTCATATTGAGCTGTCAGTTTGTCATAAGTATCGTCACTGACTAACTGCTTGTTGTATACCTTATTAATCTTTGCCAACTCTTTTTCAACACCCACTAAGTCTGCTTTTGCTCGGTCTAGATTTAGGTGATAACGACGGGGCTCTATTTGTGCCAATATTTGGCCTTTTTCAACATAGTCTCCTTCTTCTACATAAATATGTTCGATGATCCCAGACGCTCTTGGTACGACAAATGCCTCTTCTTTGGCTTCTAACACAGCAGTTGTAGGGTAATTTGAAGAAATATGACCTATCGACAATGGTGCGACTTCTACAGGAACCGATATAATAACTTCTTTGGTTTCATCAGCCACGGCCTCGGCTTCACCACATCCACTGAGTAGGCTAACTGATAGAAGAATTGGCAGTATTGAAAGTAGTCTAAGGCCAACCTTTTGATTTATTATTGATTCCATTTTTTGGTTCCCTGAAAATCTAGTTTAAAGTTATTAGTGAGTATGTGAATTTGGTCATGTTGTCAGATGTTGTCTGACATGTTGTGATACGAATTGCATCGACTATGCCAATCAAAAAAAGCTTATATAAAACAGATAGATAGTAGAATGGTGTGAATATAAAGCGAGTTTGTAATTGTAACCATTAGTGATATTCACCAATTGTTGGTTTAAATGATTAACTTAAAACTCTAAATATAAATAACCCTTTTGATTAACTGACCCGTTGGTAAGGCAAACACAGCAGCTATTAATTGGTCATCGAGAGAGTGAATCTATGAAAAATTTCAAAAACCACAGTAATAAAACTTCCAACTTCAATATGTATATTGTTAGCACAACATTGCTGATATTGACGGTGGCGTGTAGTTCAGGCACTAAAGAGAATAAGACTGCAGAGGAACTAAAAAAACATCCCAAGCCAGTGGTGGCGGTGAGTCGAACCATAGAGATGCACTTGATACGGGAGTCTATGGCTGACAAGGAGATCTTGTTTAATAGCTTTGCTCACAAATCCCAGCAACAGCGTTTCAGACCGGATAAACCAGTCATTGTAAATACCGAAAACTACCAGCACTATACTGAAAATGGGATTAAGTCAGTGCTGCAGGATCCTGTATCAACCTTCTCAATCGATGTCGACACAGGTAGTTACAGTAATATTCGCAGAATGATTAATCAGGGCATGCTGCCACCTTCAGATGCCATAAGAATTGAAGAATTTATCAATTATTTTGATTACGACTATCCTCAGCAAAGTGAAAATGGAAGTGGAACTGATGCCCCTTTTAGTATCAATGCCGCTATTGCCACTTCACCTTGGGCAGAACAAAGGCATATTATGCGTATTGCCCTAAAAGGTTTTACCCCAGATGTTAGTCAGATTACAGGCCGAAATTTGGTGTTTTTATTGGATGTATCGGGCTCGATGAATCAGCCAAACAAATTACCATTATTAACCCGTTCACTTGAGCTGTTAACCGGTCAGTTAAGCGAGCAAGACAGTGTATCTATTGTGGTTTATGCAGGTGCGTCAGGGGTTGTGTTAGAACCAACTCAAGGTAATAACAAAGCCAGAATTAAACAGGCACTGTCAAGTCTGTCGGCCGGAGGTTCAACTAATGGTCAAGCAGGTATTGAGTTAGCCTATAGTATGGCAGAACAGGCATTTATAAAAGGCGGAGTTAACCGAGTTATCTTGGCCACCGACGGCGATTTTAATGTGGGTGTGATAAATCATCAACGATTAATCGAGTTGATCAAACACAAACGTCAGAAAGGCATTGCCTTAACAACTTTGGGGTTTGGGCAAGGTAACTACAACGACCATCTTATGGAACAATTAGCCGATGCAGGTAACGGTAACTATGCTTATATTGATAATATTCATGAAGCTAGAAAAGTATTAGTCGATGAAATGAATGCTACACTTTTGACCATTGCTAAAGATGTCAAAATCCAAGTCGAATTTAATCTTGACTTAGTAGCCGAATACCGTCTGTTAGGTTATGAAAATCGAGCGTTAAAACGTGAAGATTTTAACAATGATAAGGTTGATGCAGGTGAAATAGGTGCAGGGCATACAGTCACTGCTTTATATGAGCTGATATTAAAAACATCTAACAATACTTATCTTGAGCCATTACGTTATCAACAGGTACAAATTAAGAATGATCCTAATCTACAGATAAACCAATTTTCTGATGAGTTGGCTTTGGTAAAACTGCGTTACAAACCAGTTAATAGCGAAAAAAGTCAATTAATCACCCAAGCAGTGATGGCGAATCAAATCACTGAGTTTAAACAACAATCTGACGATTTTAGGTTTGCCACTAGCGTAGTAGGGTTTGCCCATTTGTTAAAACAGAGTCATTTCTGGCAAGATATGAGTTATCAACAAATTATTGAGTTAGCGCAGGGGGCAAAAGGTAAAGACGAGTTTGGTTATCGAGCTGAGTTTATTAACTTGGTTCGCAGCAGCGCCAGTTTACAAGTCAGTATATCTAATCAGCCTGATGAAAATTTACAATTAGTAGAATTGAATCTTCAAGGTTTTGCCGGCAATATTAAGGTTAAGCCTACATTGTTGAACGTCCATTGAAACTATCTGTAAACCTTTACGCTAATAATGCTGAGTCAGTGCAACCCATCGCTGCCTCAGCAGATTATCAACAACAAACAGATGCAAGTTTGATGCAACTATACGCGTCAGGTGATCTGCGGGCGTTTGAAACATTATATAACAGACACAAAGGTGGGTTGTATCGCTATTTTATGCGGCATATTCGTGAACCAAGTGCGGCAGAAGACTTGTATCAAGAAATATGGAATAAAGTGATAATACAAGCTAAACACTATAAACCATCGGCAAAATTTACCACTTGGTTATACACCTTAGCCCACAATAAGTTGGTGGATCATGTGCGTCATTTGTCTGTGGTTAATAAAGTAGTAGTTCGCAGCCATGACGAAGAAGTAGATGAGTCACCTCAAGAATTTATACAGTCACAAATGGACAACGAGCCAGAGAGTATATTGACCAGCATTAGAGCCGCTGAATCTTTAAAACAGTGTATAGGTCAATTACCTCATGCACAAAAAGACAGCTTTTTGTTAAAAGAAGAGGCCGGTCTGTCAGTTAAAGAGATTGCAACGGTTCTCAATACCAGTTTTGAGGCCAGTAAAAGCCGTTTGCGCTATGCCTATGAGAATCTGCGCCAATGTTTGCACCTTAAAACGGGGAGGGCAATATAATGAGTATTGATAATAAAGATGAATCTTTTGAATTATTAGTCTATGAAAAAACAATCAGCGAGCTTTATCATAATAAGGAGTGCCAAGCTGAAGTGCCTAGTGCGCAGATAAACGCTGAGATAATGGCAATGGCCAAACAACAACTTTTAGACAATTCTTTATTATTGATTAAAGAACAATCGTCTACTAATAAAAACCCACAAAATAACACCAAAAAGACATGGCAATGGCCTTTTTCATTGGTGGCCTCTGTTGGAATTTTGGGTATTTTGTTTATTTCCCAAAAAGACTATTTTATAAACCCCAGTAATGTTGTCGCAGGAGATGCTGGCATATTGAATGCACCCGTTATGCGAACTCCCGATATTAGCCAAGCTGATAGATTTACTCAGGAGTTATCGGTAGCTAAGTCTTTTGAAACTAAAAAAACGCTAGCTTATGCTCAAAAATCTGAGGAGCGGTTAGAGAAAAGGTTGATTGCAGTTGAAACAAAAGCAATGTTAATCAGACAAGTCCCAAAAGTGTTAGAAAAACAGATGCTGGACAAGTTGATGCTTGAAGACATTGATGCAAAAGAATCTCCTATGTCATTGTCAGATATGTCTAAAATTGCAGCGTTTTTAAAGCAAGAACTAACTAAACAAAACAAGTCAGAATTAAAAGTGAGTGCTTTAAGCGCTAAGATGCAACAAAATTTGTTTGAAAATTTGCTCCAGTATCAAAATAATCATCCAGACTTTAAAATAACTGAAAAGTATTGGAGTGTGTTGTCAGAAAAACAATTACAGCAATTAAAATTAGTGGCTACCAAAGCCGTTTCTGAAAATTAATAATTTAAAAAGAGAGTGTTGAATTGAAAATTTGGGTTGACGCGGATGCATGTCCAGTAGTGATAAAAGAAATTTTGTTTCGTGCTGCAGAGCGTAAAAAGATTGAAACCATTTTTGTGGCTAATCAGTATATTCGTACACCTCCGTCTAATTTTATTCGCTCAATGCAAGTTAGTGCTGGTTTTGATGTGGCTGACGACGAAATAGTGCGGCAAATTGAAATCAAAGATTTAGTGATCACCAGTGATATCCCTTTAGCTGCAGAAGTGATTGAAAAGGGTGGCCAAGTATTAAGCTCAAGAGGAGAACTATTTACCACTGAGAACATACGCGCACGACTCAATATCCGCGACTTTATGGACACTATGCGCGCCAGCGGTGAACAGTCAGGCGGCCCGGCCCCTTTAAATCAAAGTGATAGGCAGAATTTTGCTAATCATCTGGACAGGATACTCACTGCAAATATATAGAGATTGGGGAGATGAAAGTGCAGGTGTTAGACACCTTCACTTTCAATATTTGAATTATCTATCCTAAATAAGTTACTAAAATATAATCTAAAATTTGAGCCATTATTTGGGGGGACTATATGTTAACGATTACCAGAGTTGCCATTGGACTGGCTCTTATTTTTATTCCGTGCTTGATTACTTTTAGGCGGTTGTCCACCAGAGGAATTACGACCAGAACGCTGACCGTCTCTGTGACCAGATTGAGCTTGTTTAGGCTTTTTGGCTTTAATGGCTCGTTGACCCAGTTTTGATTCAGGCAGAGGCTGAGTGGGTTCAAAACCAGCAGTAACTTTGCGTTGAATAAGTTGTTTGATCAATATTTCAATATCGACTAATTCCTTGAATTCATCTTGTGTCACCATCGATATTGCTTGGCCTGTTGCACCAGCGCGACCAGTACGCCCAATCCTATGCACATAATCTTCGGGTACATTGGGTAAATCAAAATTGACTACTTGTGGTAATTGATCAATATCCAAACCACGGGCTGCAATATCAGTTGCTATTAAGGCTTTTACTTTACCTTGCTTAAAGTCTGCGAGTGCTTTGGTACGTGCACCTTGACTCTTGTTGCCATGAATTGCTGCTGAGCTGATGCCGTGTGCTTCAAGTTGCTTGGCTATGCGGTTGGCACCATGTTTAGTGCGGCTAAAAACAAGTACCTGTTGCCAGTCATTCTGTTTGATCAAGTGGGTAAGTAGTTGGGATTTTTTGCTTTTATCTACTGGGTACACCCACTGTTCAACTAAGTCAACCGTAGTATTGGCAGGTGATACAGATATCTCTACTGGGTTATTGACTAAACCTTTGGCTAGTTTTCTAATGTCATCAGAAAAAGTGGCTGAAAACATCAAATTTTGTCGTTTTTGAGGTAACAACTTTATTATCTTTTTGATGTCGTGAATAAAGCCCATGTCTAACATGCGATCGGCTTCGTCCATAACAAGGATTTCTAATTCGCAAAACTTCACTGCATTTTGGTTGTATAAGTCAAGTAGGCGACCAGGTGTGGCAACTAATATATCCACACCTTTTCGTAATTTGATCATTTGTGGATTAATACCCACGCCGCCAAATACTACTGCAGACTTTAAAGGTAGGTCTTTACCATAAGTTTGAACACTTTCTGCTATTTGTGCTGCCAACTCTCTTGTGGGAGTCAGTATCAGTGCTCGTGCTTGGTTAGGTCTAGCTGATTGCCCCTGACTCAGTAAATGTAATATAGGCAGAGTGAAACCAGCCGTTTTACCGGTACCTGTTTGTGCCGCAGCCATTACGTCGCTACCTTGTAATACCGCTGGTATGGCTTTAGCTTGAATGGGTGAGGGTGTGGTGTACCCTTTACTGGCTATAGCGGATAAAATTTTTGTTGATAGGCCTAGGTCGGCAAAACTCATAGATAATTCTCAAATAGGGTGATTAGCTTATTTGTCTGGAAAATTGTAGATATTGTCAGACATAGCTTAAATTTTAAACAGCTTAAAATAGTCGCGGGAGGATACAGTAAACAACACACAATAGCACTTAGACTATCAATAAAATACCGCAAGTCAGTGAAGTCTTGCGGCATTTTCTAAACTCTTGCGAGTATCTAATTGACTAGTTTACGAACCGGGACGTGTTGCTGGTGCGGCCGTTGCATTCGATAAACTTGAAAACGACTTACCAGAGCGTTTAACTTCTGGTCTGGCGGCGTCGTCCAGAGAACCGATTTTAACATCAACAAAAGCTTCATCAATGGAAGCAGGTCGAGCCATAGGAGCAGACACTGATTCTTTCTTAGCCGGCTTAGCAGGAACTTTCAAAGACGCGGTCTTACTGGGAGCTTTCTTAGTGGGCTCTTTTCTGACTGGCTTAGTCATCTGTTTTTTTACAGAAACAGTTGCAGGCACAATACTTTCGGTTGCATTTTCACTTGTAGTTGCAGGTTCAGCAGCCGGTTCGGGTGAATCGACACCTTGGTCAGACTTTGTCGCTGATTCCAGTGCTACCTGAGCTGGTTTTTCTTCAGGTTCAGATACTACAAGTGTTGTTTCGACTGCGGGTGTGTCAACAGGTTCATCAAACTGAAGTTCATCTTGTGTGACATCCGTCGCTTCAGTTTTTAAAGGTTTGTCTTTATCATCCGCTTCTTTACGACGTTTTTGACCCGCCGCTCGAATATGTCTAGGAGAACGACGACTACTACGAGTAGGAGTTGTAGACTCTTCATCTTTATTGGTTTCGGTAACTGCTTGTGTGTCTGTGGTTTCAGAAACAAGTTCTGATGCTTCGTCTACTGGTACTGTTTCAATCGTTTTTTGCTCATTAGTTGCTGTATTCTCTAATACTGTACTATTTTGAACGACTGTTTTGGGCTGCTCAATAATGTCGGTCTGAGTTTCTTGAACAGGGGCGATAACTTTATTTTGTTCATCATTATTATCGTCAACTCTAACACTTCGCCTTGTATCTCGGCGCTTTCTGCGTTCTGCTACCTTTTCTTTTTTCTTGGCTGGTGCCGGAGATGAGGCAGGTGATGGTGCGGTGCTTTTTGACACCATAGCTGCATCTTGTATTGCCTCTACAGGTTTGTCGTCGCGGCGGGGCTTACGGTTATCATTTCTAGGTTTACGAGCAGAACGTTCTGTACGATTAGCAGACTGTTCACCATGCTCTTTACGCTCATGATTTTTGCTATTACGTTTGTTTCTATCTGGGCGAGCATTTCTATTTTGACGCTGATTAGTACCTTGATTACGTGTATGAGTCGTTTTCTTAGGAACTACTTTTTCTTCAGCTTTAAATAACTGAGAAATCCATTTGCTAACTTTATCAAATAAACTTTCTGATTTAGTTTGAGATGAAGTTTTACCCGTAGATGCTTTTTTCTGTTCAGGTGCAATAAGACTTTGCAGCGCAGGTTGTTCTTTAGCCATCGCTGGTGCAACATTTTTATCAGTAATATTTTCTTCTTGCTCAATTAATGGCAGGTTATAACTCATTTCCTGAACCGCATCATCTGGGCGTCTGCGAGCAACGCTATACTGCGGTGTTTCCATCTTAGGATTAGGTATAATAACTAACTGAACACTATGACGTTTTTCAACGCTGCGAACAGACTTACGCTTTTCATTTAGTAAGTATGTTGCAACATTAACCGGTAACTGGGCTTCTATTTGACCAGTATTATCTTTAATACTTTCTTCTTCCATAATGCGAAGCACAGATAATGCTAATGACTCAGTTCCACGAACCGTTCCGTGACCACTACATCTTGGACAAACATTATTAGCTGAATCACCTAAAGATGGACGTAAACGCTGACGAGACATTTCTAGTAAACCGAAACGTGAAATACGACCTAATTGTACCCTTGCTCTGTCACCCCTGACTGCGTCCTTCATACGATTTTCAACTTCACGTTGATGACGCACTGGGGTCATATCAATAAAATCGATGACGACTAATCCGCCGGCATCACGCAAGCGTAATTGACGTGCAATTTCGTCTGCCGCTTCAAGATTGGTATTAAAGGCTGTTTCTTCAATATCGCTACCTTTAGTTGCTCGAGCAGAGTTTATGTCTATTGAAATCAACGCTTCAGTAGGATCAATCACTATTGAGCCGCCAGACGGAAGCCTTACTTCACGTTGAAAAGCTGATTCGATTTGGCTTTCAATTTGATAGTGGCTGAACAGAGGCACATCACCGTTATAAAGTTTTACACGGTTAGCATAGTCAGGACGCATCTGTTCGACATGTTTTAATGCTCTTTCGTGTACAACGGCATTATCGATGAGAATTTCACCAATATCACGTCTAAGGTAATCACGAATAGCACGAACGACTACATCACTCTCTTGGTGGATAAGGAATGGAGCAGGGCGAGAGTCAGCCATATCTTTAATTCGGCCCCAACCTGATACTAGGTAATCTAAATCATATGCAAGTTCTTCAGTTGTTTTACCTACACCAGCGGTTCTGACGATTAACCCCATGCCTTCTGGGAGATCTAAGCCGTTTAAGGCCGCTTTTAATTCAGTACGTTCATCGCCTTCAATACGACGAGATACGCCGCCAGCGCGAGGATTGTTTGGCATTAATACTAGGTAACTGCCTGCAAGACTGATAAAAGTGGTTAAGGCTGCCCCTTTTTGGCCGCGCTCTTCTTTATCAATTTGAACAATGACTTCTTGGCCTTCTTTGATCACCTCTTTAATATTTGGGCGACCTTCAAACCTATAACCTTGAGGAAAGTAAGTTCGGGCAATTTCTTTTAAAGGAAGGAAACCGTGACGATCAGCGCCATAGTCAACAAACGCAGCTTCTAAGCTCGGCTCAACGCGTGTAATCGTGCCTTTATATATATTGGATTTTTTTTGTTCATGACCTGGACTTTCTATATCCAAATCATACAGTTTTTGACCATCTACAAGTGCAACTCGCAATTCTTCTAGCTGAGTGGCATTGATTAACATTCTTTTCATTCTTGTTAGCTCGGTAAAGTACCGATCACCACAAGTAAAGAACTACGCAGTAATGTGACAACTATTCAATTCAGCCTCACGACTGTATACTAAAATTAAGTTTTTTGAGCCTAAGTGTTATGTGCATTAATTATTTAAAGCACTATTTTTTAAACACTTTACCTATATTTTATAGGCGCTAAACAAGACTACGGGTCTAGCTTACTTATTAATTATTTAAAACTTATTTGTATTCAAAAATGAGAGCTTGTCTGGCTGGTCATTATCCAAATATCTTGTCAATTCTTTTGTATTCTCTACATCAATGGCGATCAATAGGTTAATTGTATCGCTGATGTAAGGGTTCTGTTTAATCAAGCTTGTGAAAAGTTACTCGCTTCACAGTTGATTAGCCGTAATAGGCTTGCAAGTTACGCTCTAAGATAAACGCTTCACGACAAATTGGTCGTTTTTACATACAGAACTGATTAATCCATCTGTTTGTTTTAAATATGCTTTAAAACATAGTCATTATCACATTAAAGTTATGACACTGGCAAGACATTAAAATACTGGACATTTACTGCATTAATCCAGCTATAATAGGTCGGATATGAAAGACCTAGCCATCCCAAAAGTTCAATTTGTTACTATCGATCCCGAGCTTAAAGGGCAAAGGATAGATAACTACTTGCACACTTTCTTAAAAGGTGTGCCTAAAAGCCGCATTTATCGTATTTTGCGTAAAGGCGAAGTACGAGTTAACAAAAAGCGGGTTAAGCCCGAATATAAATTACAGGCCAACGATGAGTTGCGCATTCCTCCTGTCCGAGTATCTGAGCCAACTGCTTTACCTTCTACTAATCTCAATAAAGTATCGAGCTTAGAAAACCATATATTGTATGAAGATGAGTGGTTAATTGTGTTAAATAAACCTTCAGGCACGGCTGTTCATGGTGGCAGTGGTTTAAGTTTTGGGGTGATTGAAGCTCTCAGAGCGTTACGCCCAAAGCAAAATTTCTTAGAGTTAGTACACAGACTTGACCGGGACACGTCTGGCTGTTTATTGATTGCTAAAAAACGTTCCGCTTTAAAAAATCTTCATGAGCAACTCAGAGATAGAAAGGTAGATAAACGTTATCAAGCATTAGTTTCTGGGGAATGGCCAGCTAATCGCTTCAAGGTCAAAGCGCCATTGTTAAAGAACACTTTAAAGTCTGGCGAACGCGTTGTGTTGATTGACGAAGAAGGTAAACCTTCAGAGACACGCTACCGCATTTTGGAATCCTTCAATCAAGCCACTTTAGTCGAGGCTTCGCCTATTACCGGGCGTACTCACCAAATTCGGGTACATTGTTTACATGCCGGCCATCCTATCGCGTCTGATAATAGATACGGTAATAAAGACTTTGACCAAAGAACATATAAGATAGGCCTTAAACGATTATTTTTACATGCACACTCATTGGCCTTTATACATCCTAATACAGATGAACGCGTGACGTATAAAGCCCCTTTAGAGTTAAGTCTGATCAGTGTGTTAAAGAGACTGAGAAGTGAAATATAAAGCCATTGTGTTTGATTGGGACGGCACACTGATGGACTCTATCAGTAAGATTGTTGAGAGCATGCAGTCCACAGCTAAACATCTGGGTCTACCTGTTCCTAACTACGACCAAGCAAAAGATGTAATCGGGATTAGTCTTCTTCCTGCATTAAAACAATTATTTAATATCCACGATGAAAAAACTGCAATGGAGCTTATTCACACCTATAAAAAACATTTTAGGGAGCATGCACAAATTAGTAGTCCACTTTTTAACGGTGCAATAGAATTATTGGTAAAACTAAAACTAAAACTAAAACTAAAACAAAAGGGCTACATATCAGCGGTAGTCACTGGAAAAGGACGCCTGGGGTTAGAACATAATTTACATCATTCCAATACAGAACACTTTTTAGTGCTTTCAGAACTGCAGATGATGCGTTAAGTAAATCCTCTCCTGATATGCAGCTACAATTATTAATTGAATTAACTTTGTCAGCGGATCAGGTGTTAATGGTGGGCGATACCACTTATGACATGGCGATGTCCGAAGCAATAAATATGGACCCGTTCATAGTGAGGATAAGTTACAGAAACATAAATCATTGGCGGTAATTAATGTGCTGAATGAATTATTGCTACATGCTTAAGTATTGTTTTTGTGCATATAAGCAAATAAGTCCACAGACATATTGTTAAATAAATCTATCAAGGCGATCAAGGGTAAACCAATTAACGTATTTGGATCTCTGCCATTAAGTGATTCAAACAACGCAATACCTAATCCTTCACATTTGAAGCTGCCTGCACAGTCATAAGGTTGTTCTATGCGCAGATAAGTTGAAATTTGAACCTCGGTTAAGGTTTTGAATGTTACATCAAAGGTTTCTACTATCTGAGCCAATTGATTTTTAGCTGAATGGACCAAACACAACCCAGTATAAAACTTGACAGTTTGGCCACTAAACATTGTCAGTTGTTGTTTGGCTGTAGCAAAGTCTCCTGGTTTGCCTAATACTTGGCCATTAAAACTGGCCAATTGATCAGTGCCAATAACATAACTTTTAATATTAGTTTTTATTGTAGCTATAGCTAATGCTTTAACTTTTGCTAAGCGTTCTACTTGAGCAGAAATTGATTCGCCAGATACCGCGGACTCATTAATATTGGGTGCGGCACAGCTGAACGGAATATGCAGTTTTTTTAAGATGGTTTGGCGGTAAGGGGAACTCGAAGCCAGAATGATTTTCATAGATGTTGGATACTGCCTCTTCAAATAATAGTCGAAGCATATAAAATGCAGTGCCCAGTGTCATTAACTATGATTTTCTTTGACTAAGTTGCGATGTTTATATAATATGCGCGCGCTATGCAGAGAGTGAAACTACCCAAGCTGGTTGATCCAGTTAAAAACGCTACTATACGCTCCGATTATCGGGGAGTTATACTGTCGTCTGAAATGCCGAGGTTGCTTGGGGCAGTTGCTGATATCGCCAAAGAAATTGATGTTGAAATTAAGTTTGCTAAAGACGAGCAGGGTCTTACTTATTTTCAAGGTCATATGGCATGTTCTACATCACTTATCTGTGAGAGATGTAATGAAGTCTTTGAATATCCTATGGATGTCTCTTTTTGTTTTAGCCCCTTGCAGAGTGCTAAAGATAAAGACAAAGATGAGTTACCGGACGTTTACGAACCGGTTGAGGTTAATGACCAAGGAGAAATCAATTTATTTCAAACACTTGAAGACGAACTGATTTTATCATTGCCGATTGTAGCCCTTCATGCAGAGAAGGATTGCAAACAAAAGCGCGATGAAATGAGCTTCGGAAAGATTGAACCTGTTGATGAACGTCCAAACCCGTTCGCGGTTTTGAAAGAACTTAAGCGAGACTAGGAGTAAAGTAATGGCTGTACAGAAGAGTAAGAAAACTCGTTCAAGGCGTGGTATGCGTCGTTCACACGATGCACTTGGTACTGCGACTTTGTCTGTAGATTCAACGTCAGGTGAGACACATATACGTCATCACGTGACTGCTGATGGTTACTACAAAGGCAAAAAAGTTTTATCCCTTTAATTTAAAGTGACAAAATTTTGAGTCGTCTAACCTTAGCGTTAGATATCATGGGGGGCGATAACGGCCCCCATATTATTTTTGACGCTGCATTAACTGCACTTCAGAAAACCCCTCATTTACATCTTATATTATGTGGTCCATTGACAATTATGTCTCAGTGGCTGAACAAACAATTACCCAATATCCAAGCTCGTATCAGGTTATGTGATTGCCCACAACAGGTGGCTATGGATGAAGCGCCCGCTCATGCATTACGTTACAAAAAACAATCATCGATGCGACGTATATTAGATTTAGTTCATAACAATGAAGCTGATGCTTGTATCAGTAGCGGTAATACCGGTGCTTTACTTGCCATTGCAAATTATGTGTTGAAAACCCTACCTGGTATAGACCGTCCAGCACTTGTTTCACTGGTGCCAACTATAAACAATGGCAAAGTATATTTTTTGGATTTAGGCGCAAATATTAATTGTGACTCAGAAGTGTTATTCCAATACGCTGTGATGGGGTCGGTATTGGCTGAGCAAATCGCTGATATCAAGCAGCCAAAAGTGGCTTTATTAAATGTAGGCTCAGAAGAAATTAAAGGTAACGACCAAGTTAAACAGACTGCTAAGTTATTAACTGATTCCCAACACATTAATTATATTGGATATGTTGAAGGTAACGATATCTTCTCCCAGAAAGCCGATGTGATAGTCACTGATGGTTTTGTCGGAAATATTGCTATGAAATCGTGGGAAGGGCTTGTGAATTTCGCTATTCAAGAGGTGAGAAAAGCATCACAGCATAATTGGTTGTCTAAAATTGTGGCAAACATAGCCATTCCTTTTTTCCGTAGTATTTATTTACGTATGAAACCCGACCAGTATAATGGTGCTAGTTTGATAGGATTACGTGGGATTGTAGTAAAGAGTCACGGTAACGCCTCGTCAGAGAGTTTTTTGTATGCGATCCGTGAGGCGATAGAACAAGTTGAGATGCGAGTCCCAGACAAAATAAAAGATAAAATTGAAGCTGTTTTAATGGAACGCCACGAATAAATGAATTGCAGAATAATTGGCAGTGGTAGTCACTTTCTTAATGCTATAAATACCAATGCAAACTCGCTTGTGGTGGTTGATAAGTTAGATGAATGGATTACCAACCGCACTTGGATTAAAGAAATTGAATTTCAGACGTTCATCAAAAACAGCCGCGACTATTGGTCTTAAAGTGAAGGAAAATTGTGCTTTGTATTGGTTAGAGCTGCACCAAGAAGAATGTAAAGTATAAAAGCATTGGCAAAAAATTGGAAATGTCACTTGAATAGACGGTTATGCTCCTTGGGAAATATGGTAATACCTCCTCTGTTACATTATCAACAGCAATAGACACCGATACAATAGATGGTAGGATCGAATGCTAACAATATTTTCTTGTGGCTTTTGATGACGGTTTTGCCTATGTATTTGCGTTAATATGTTATTAAAATACTATTTTTAGAGAAACAATTATGAGTAAACAAGCATGGGTCTTTCCTGGTCAGGGATCCCAAAATTTAGGTATGTTAAGTGAACTAGCTTCTGAATATGCCATCATTCAAGAGACTTTTGCACAAGCCAGCGAAGTCTTAGGTTATGATTTGTGGAATGTGGTACAAAATGATGAACAAAAACTTAATCAAACGCATATTACACAACCCGCTTTATTAGCCGCAAGTTATGCAATTTATAAACTTTTACTCGAAAAAGAACTCAGCCAGCCGCTATATTTGGCAGGCCATAGTCTTGGAGAGTACTCCGCTTTAGTTTGTGCTGGCGTTATAGATTTTAGTGATGCTGTTAAATTGGTTGAAGCTCGTGGTCAATTTATGCAACAAGCTGTACCTGCGGGAACAGGTGGTATGTATGCCATTATTGGCTTGGATGATGACAAGGTAATTGCAAGTTGCCATCAGGCACAAGGTGAAACACATGAAGTTGTGGCAGCAGTTAATTTTAATTCGCCAGGACAAATAGTGATCGCAGGTAATAAAGGTGCGGCTGAACTGGCTGCAAATTTATGTAAAGAACAGGGTGCAAAACGCGCATTACCATTGGCTGTTAGTGTGCCTTCTCATTGTGCCCTAATGAAACCAGCAGCTAAAAAACTGGCAAGTTTACTGACTGATATTCAATTTAATATACCTAATATCCGCGTTATTAATAATGTCAATGTTGCCTCCCCAAATGAACCTGATGCGATAAAACAAGCTCTAGTTGAACAATTGTATAGTCCAGTTAGATGGACAGAGACGGTGACTATGTTAGCTGATCTTGAGGTTGAAAATTTATTAGAAATCGGTCCCGGCAAAGTATTAACTGGATTAACTAAGCGTATTGATAATCGCTTAAGTTGCAAGGCGATAAACAGTATTGATTCTGTTAATTCATTGATTTAATTTAAAACTTTTTTTGTAGAGAGAATGTATGTCTAGTTTAAATGGCAGTATTGCATTGGTGACGGGTGCAAGTAGGGGAATAGGTAGAGCGATAGCTGAGCGGTTAGCTGCAGATGGAGCAACTGTTATAGGTACTGCAACTTCTGAAAATGGCGCACATTCAATCAGTGATTATCTGCAAGGTGAAGGTGAAGGTAAAGTTCTCGATGTTTCCATACCCGAATCAATGCAAACCTTACTGGCTGAGATCACCGAAAAACACGGCGCTGTGGATATACTGGTCAACAATGCTGGGATCACCCGTGATAATTTATTGATGCGTATGAAGGATGACGAATGGCAAAGTATTATGGATACAAATTTAACCGCCATTTTTAAAATGTCCAAAGCAGTGCTTCGCGGCATGATGAAAAAACGCAAAGGACGTATCATTAATATTGGTTCTGTAGTTGGCTCTACAGGTAATGCTGGTCAAGCCAATTATGCAGCTGCCAAAGCCGGTGTGATAGGTTTTAGTAAGTCTATGGCCCGTGAAGTTGCATCTAGAGGTATTACGATTAATGTGGTATCTCCAGGTTTTATCGATACGGATATGACAAAATCATTATCAGATGATCAAAAAGAAAGTATATTCAAAGATATTCCAGCAAACCGTTTAGGTGATCCTAAAGAAATAGCGGCAACGGTTGGATTTTTAGCAAGTGATGATGCTGCATATATCACTGGTGAAACGATACACGTCAATGGCGGCATGTATATGGGGTGAAATGTAATAAGGTTTATAATTGTTGATGCTTTATTAAACGAATAAATATTTACTAATCTGTGAGTGGTTAGACCAGAAAAAAAGTTGACCCTGCCACTTGCAAGGGGTGACTTAGCTGAATACACTACCCACAAATTTATATCTAGCGACTTAAAGGATAACTAGAATTATGAGTACTATCGAAGAACGTGTAAAAAAAATCGTCATAGAACAACTTGGTGTTAAAGAAGAAGAAGTAAAACCAGAAGCCTCATTCGTTGATGATTTAGGTGCGGACTCACTAGACACTGTTGAGTTGGTAATGGCCCTTGAAGAAGAGTTTGATACTGAAATTCCTGATGAAGAAGCCGAAAAAATTACAACTGTTCAGTCTGCTATTGACTACGTTAACGCTAATAAAGACGCTTAACATTTTAAAAAAAACGGTCCACTCTGGACCGTTTCTTCACAAAACACACACACTCTCATATAATAATCGGAGGCCAATGTGGCTAAACGTCGCGTTGTTGTGACCGGTCTGGGCATGCTTTCACCTGTCGGTAATACTGTAGATTCAAGTTGGAAAAACATTCTCGCCGGAAAAAGTGGAATTGCACCTATTACTTCCTTTGATTGTTCTTCGTTCACCACTCAATTTGCTGGTGAAGTCAAAAACTTTGATGCCGAGCAGTACATCCCCAAAAAAGAAACCAAAAAGATGGATAGATTTATTCAGCTAGGTATCGCAGCAGGCAAACAAGCCCTTGTAAATTCAGGTTTAAAAATAACCTCTCAAAATGCAGCAAGAATCGGTGTTGCTATCGGTTCTGGAATTGGCGGCTTGGGGTTAATTGAAGACAATCATCGTCGAATGCTTGAATCAGGTCCACGAAAAATATCACCTTTTTTCGTTCCTGCCACCATCACCAATATGATATCGGGCTTCTTTTCGATATTCGAAGGGCTTAAAGGGCCAAACATCAACGTAGTTACTGCATGTACCACAGGTGTTCACAATATTGGAATTGCTGCCCGCATTATTGCTTACGGGGACGCTGATGCGATGATTGCTGGTGGCGCTGAGTCGACTGTCTGTGCCCTAGGTATTGGTGGTTTTGCTGCAGCCCGCGCTTTATCTACGTGTAATCATAATCCTGAAGCTGCTAGCCGACCTTGGGATAAAGACAGAGATGGTTTTGTAATGGGCGAGGGGGCTGGCGTTTTGATGTTAGAAAATTATGACAATGCGGTAGCTCGTGGCGCGACTATTTATGCTGAACTAGTAGGTTTTGGCATGAGTGGTGATGCTTATCATATGACATCGCCACCACCTGATGGAGAAGGTGCTGCTGCTGCTATGGTCAACGCTATTAACGATGCCAAAATCGATGTGAACGAAATTGGTTACATCAATGCACACGGTACCTCTACTCCAGCAGGAGATATGGCTGAAGTGGCCGCGATTAAACATGTGTTTGGTGAACATGCAAACAGTGTTTTGGTGAGTTCCACCAAATCGATGATTGGGCATTTACTTGGAGCTGCAGGGTCGGTAGAGGCTATATTTACTATATTGGCATTACAAGACCAAATTGCACCACCGACTATCAATTTAGATAATCCGGGCGAAGGTTGCGATCTTGATTTTGTTGCTCATACTGCAAGACCTGCGAAATTGGAATATGCCTTATGTAATTCTTTTGGTTTTGGTGGCACGAATGGCTCATTGTTGTTTAAAAAACACTAGGCAAAATTTAGCTATTGGGTATGATTAAAATATATTTTAGAGTTCCAGATGCAAGAATGAATGATTGTTAACGGTCAACAGCAGCAAAATATAGAGATCACAGACAGAGCCTTTCAATATGGTGATGGTTGCTTTACCACTATGGCGTTCAGAAACGACTGCCTCGAACTTTTTGATGATCATATTGTTCGTCTGAAATTAGCTTGTAAAACTCTGTATATAGACTTTGATAAATGGTCAATCTTAGAAAATTGTATTGTGGATTCATTGAAAGCTACTTCCGACTGCGTAGTGAAAGTGATGATTACTCGCGGAACAGGTGGCAGAGGGTACAGCCCAGAAGGGGCTGTAAACCCTAGCTTCATTATTACCCACCATACTATCCCAGCCCATTATACTTTTTGGCAAGCCAAGGGTGTCAAACTAACCATAAGTCCAATTAGGTTAGCTAACCAACCATTGCTAGCAGGCATAAAACATCTAAACCGTTTAGAGCAAGTTTTAGTGAAACATGCATTGGCCCAAACTGGTTATGATGATGCTGTTGTGTGTGATACCCAAAACAAGATTATTGAAACATCTATAGGTAATCTTTTTTGGTATCAAGATGAAGTATGGTTTACTGCAGACCTATCAGAGTCAGGAGTTGAAGGGGTTATGCGTAACCATGTGCTGACTGTTATGCAAGAGCAAGGGTTGGAATGCCGGGTAGTTAAGCATGATATTAATGCTTTATTTGATGCCCATCAGATGTTTGTTTGTAACTCTTTAATGATGTTAGTACCAGTGGTGAATTTGTTCAATCCAGTCAATCAGCAATGCAAGGACTATTTTGTGGATCAAGCTAAACACATTCAGCATTATGTTCAGAATAAAATTAACCTTAATGCGAAAAAAGTTTAATGAAAATTGTAAAATGGTTATCGATTATTGTGGTGACATTGGGCATTATTCTTGTCGCAATACTGATTCATTTTGAAAAAGAAGTACATCAATCACTTAATCTCACTGAGGCAACTGTGTACCAAGTTAAACCTGGTCAATCTGCCAAAGGTCTGCTTAATAGCTTAAAAGAGGAAGGGGTTATCTCAGATGATTTTGGCCTTAAAATCAGGTTGAAAGTTCAACCTGAACTTGCGAATGTCAAAGCTGGCACTTACGAATTGTTGCCTTCAATGAGTGCATTAGATTTACTAGAGCTTTTTACTAGAGGCAAAGAATTACAATTTTCAATTAGTTTAGTTGAAGGGCTGAATTGGCGGCAATGGTTATTAGTTTTAAAATCTCATCCTCAAATTACATTTACTGATGAGTGCAACCAACAGCTTGAGATCCTAATTAAATCATTGCCAAAACAGTCAATTGAAGGGTATCTATTACCTGATACTTATTATTTTGTGGCGCAGACAGAGGCGATTGAAATCGTTAAACGTGCTCATGTAAACATGCAACAATATTTAAAAAGTGCTTGGCAGAATCGTGCGCTAGATTTACCGTATAATACTGCCTATGAGGGGTTGATTATGGCGTCCATCATTGAAAAAGAAACAGGTATTGCAGAAGAGCGTCCGCGAATTTCTGGGGTATTCGTTAACCGACTTAATCTGAAGATGCGCTTGCAAACCGATCCCACGATTATTTATGGTATGGGTGATAATTTTGATGGAGATATTCGGCGCAAAGATATGAAAACAGCTACGCCCTATAATACCTATGTTATTAAGGGGTTACCTCCAACTCCTATCGCCATGCCAAGTAAATTAGCCATTGATGCTGCTTTTAATCCGGTTGCAACTGAAGAGTTGTATTTTGTTTCTAAAGGCGATGGCAGTCACAAGTTTTCAAAAACTTTGCAAGAACACAATCTTGCAGTTCGTAAATACCAGTTAAAAAAATAAGAGAGTCTTAGTTGCAAAAACCAGGTAAATTTATCGTTATTGAAGGTTTGGAAGGCGCTGGGAAAAGTACTGCAGTAGCAATATTGACTCAATCTATTCAAGCGGCTGGTTATACAGTGATCAATACCAGAGAGCCCGGTGGTACTCCTATGGCAGAAGCGATTAGAGATATCGTTAAACATGAATGGCAAGATGAAAACGTCACAGTAGAATCTGAGTTGTTGTTAATGTACGCGGCTAGAGCGCAATTAGTGCAAAATGTAATACTGCCTAATTTAGCCAAAGGTTATTGGGTACTTGGTGACAGACATGACATGTCCTCCCAAGCATATCAAGGTGGCGGCCGTCAGATTGACCAAAACATGATTCAAAGCCTAAGAGCCATCACCCTAAAAGACTTTAGACCTGATTTTACCTTGTATATGGATGTTGAGCCCAAAGAAGGCCTTAAGCGGGCAAAAGGTCGTGGAGAGCTAGATCGTATTGAACAAGAAGATCTTAGCTTTTTCGAACGAACCCGCGAACGGTATTTACAATTAGCTCAGCAAGATCCTAATTGTGAGGTGATTAACACCATGCAAAGTATGCAAGCGGTGCATAATGATGTTGATATATGTATCAAACAATTTTTGGAGAATTAGGTGTTCCCTTGGTTAGATGCATCTTTTAAACAATTAAGTCATAGGATTACAACGAATAAGTTGCACCATGCATTGCTTATTCAAGGGCCTTCAGGGCTCGGTAAAGCCAGCTTTACCATGCAATTAGGCCAGCTGCTTCTATGTAAAGATAGGCAGGGTGACAAGGTCTGTGGTCAATGTCAGTCTTGTTTACTCAATGCAGCAAACACCCATCCTGATTTACATTTAGTGGCATCTGACAAACAAATTGGTGTGGATCAGATACGCGAAGCCATCAAAAAGTTAGATAGCTCTGCTCATATGTCTGGGGCAAAGGTGTTGATCATCTATCATGCACATACTATGACCGAATCAAGTGCTAATGCATTGCTCAAAACATTAGAAGAGCCCACCGCCAATACCTTTTTGTTACTTACAACAGATAAACCCGAACGTATCTTAGCCACAATCAAAAGTCGCTGTGAAAAATTAGCCTTACCTTTGCCAGATTTGGACACAACCTTAGCTTGGGTGAAAACCCAATACGCTGGAGAAATTGATATTAACTTTGTAAAGTTGTTTAGTGCCCGACCACTGGCGTTATTAGCTGAACTACAAGAAGAACAAAAGTTTACCTATGATATCTTTAGCCAAGGACTACAAGCTTTGCTACAAGGGCAAACAAATAGCATGCAACTGGCAATGGATTGGCAAGACAGTGCAGATAAAGTGCTTAAATGGACTCAGTACTGGGCACGGCAGCAATGCACCGAACAAATGTCAGAATCGGTTTGGCAGTTAAGTGAACAAGCTATTAAAGTCACCCAACAATTGCGTAATCCTGGGGTGAATAAAACTTTATTATTAACCGCATTACTCAATAAGCTGGCGCTAGTTAAAGCCGCATAAACTTTATAACCCAATTAAAATGGAAAAAAACTCGTGTTTGTTGATTCACATTGCCACCTAGATAGATTAGATAAAACCCCAGAAGAACTGTCAGACGTACTCAATTTTGCTAGAAACCGCGGTGTTGAACATTTTTTATGTGTGTCGGTATCGGTAAAAGACTTTCCTGCCATGTTAGATACCGTCAAAGGCTTCAAAGACGTGTCTGTATCTTGCGGCGTACATCCTTTACATCAAGAAGATGCCTGCAGTTATGCTGACCTTTTGCAAATGGCTGATAGCGAGGACGTAGTAGCCATTGGTGAAACAGGGTTAGATTATTTTTATAGCGCAGAAACCAAAGCGGTACAGTTAACGTCTTTTGTCGACCATATCAAAGTGGCCAATAAATTAAATAAACCTTTGATCATCCACACTCGCGATGCTCGGGTCGATACTATTGATTTGCTGAAACAACATAAAGACCCATCAACCCAAGGTGTACTGCACTGTTTTACCGAAACCTGGGAAATGGCACAAGCTGCAATAGAGCTGGGGATGTATATATCAATATCTGGCATAGTGACCTTTAAAACGGCTACAGAGTTGCAAGATGTGGTTACAAAAATCCCACTAGATAAATTGCTAATTGAAACAGACTCACCTTGGTTAGCACCTGTACCGTACAGAGGTAAACCTAATCAACCAGGGTTTGTCAGAGAGGTCGGGGAGTTTATTGCTGATCTAAAAGGCATAACAGTTGAAGAGTTAGCCAAGATCACAACCGATAATTTTTATAACTTGTTTGCTATTGAACGAACAGTTTAAGGATTTTGATTATCAATGGCTCTGACACCTTTGATGCACTTGTTGATTACGCTGTGACTGGGTACTTTATTATTTTGGGTGTTTAATTAAGTAGCCTCTCCCATTTCAGCTCGTAAGATTAAGGTTTTAAAAGGGTCCAATTCAACTCCTTTTTCCATTGATCTTTTAAAAGCACTTCTTGCTGTTAACCTTGACAGGTAGGCAGAAATATCAGAATTCAACTGTGTGTTTAGACCAATAATGGTGGCCAAATGTAACGCATAACCCACTGTGATATCAGCAACAGTGAATCTCTCACCACATAAATATAGTCGACCCGTGGATAAGTGTTGTTCTAACCATCGCAGACGTGCCAAAAACCATCGAATATAACCTTCTGCTACTTGAGGTAACTTGCGGTCATCTGGCTCTAAATGTCGATACCTTAAAGCAATCGCTAATGGAAACGTCAGGGTTGAATCGCTTTGATGTAAAAAATTCAAATAATGAGCATAATCAGGATCGTCAGCCGCAATGCCAAATTCAGGTTTATCGTACACGTCGACTAAATATTGACATATTGCGGAAGATTCAGTCATTTGACTTCTGCCGTCATCAAAAAATGGAATAGTGCCAAGGGGGTTGGTTTCTAAGTATTCTCTTTGGGTAAACCGCGGTGGAAATGGCATAACGTTTAATTGATAATCTATGCCCATCTCTTCTAACGCCCATAAAGGACGTAAGGATCTGGCGTTATAGCAATGCCATAAGGTTGGGGTTGCTTTGCTAGTATTGAAAGAAGTCATTATTTTTATGCTTAAACTAAGTGAATATGTATATTGAAAACGGCAAAGCTCACCTGAATAAGTGTTTAATCCTAGATGAATACGCGTGTGTTTAGACTACAGAATAACAGGGACAGAACAAAGCTAAATAAAGCCTAGGCTATTCTTGATATTCGTTTATGTGAAAGATAAGAAAATACCAAGTACGTTATCGTCCACAACATTTTTTAAACTTCTTACCACTCCCACACAAACATTGGCTATTACGTTCTGGTGAAAATTCACCGGAGTCTTTTTGAATTACACCTGTTGTGTAACACCACCTATCATCTTCAAGCACAAAGTCTGAAAGTTCATGCATCACATAATAACGACCATCTGCTTGGTAGAAGGCTTTAAATTCCACTTGAGCCGTGTCGGGGTGTGGATAATGAGCTAACACCTTAAGGTTTAGCCATTTTGTACCTTGTGCACTATCCGCTAGCTGGCTAACAGTTAAGCCCGAACGTTGTTGTGATGCATAGGTTTGTAAAATATAGGGGAAATCTTCGATTACATAAGCGGTAAAACGAGAGCGCATTAACTGTTCAGCGTTTTGTGGATTTATTTTGTCGTTAATAATAGGCTGGCAACACTGTTCAAATGCCAGGTGGTTACCACAAAAGCAATTTTTATCAATATCGGTCAAAGTGTTAGATCTATAGCAAATGGGGTAGCCTAGGTGATCAGAAGGAGAATAGTCAATAGCACCTATAGCAGTTTGTGAAATTTAGCTATTTACCAAGGTCCTTTTACTACGTTATTATTTTGCTGTTTATTTGGCATTAAATTAACAAGGGCGACTTTGTAATCAATACATAGTTGTTTCAAACGTTTAAAGCTTACTTCATCCAAGGATAGATGTTCAACAAACAAATTGGAACATTGACCGCCAGTAACAATTTTTTCAAGCCATAGTGACAAGCAATTTTGTTTGGGTTTTATCAGGCGAATGCAGTTGACCTGTTTTTCAGAAAAGCGAATATGATTGGCCACTAAAAATGTCCATTTATTTGCATGCGTCAACATTTATATCGTTGTGATCGCCCACTATCTGCCGGCACCTGCATGATGGCTAGTGGAGTAGAGTTGTGTGTAAACGCATGTAAACTTGCCATAATAATTGCTCAGTAGTGATGTTATGTACAGTGGTTTTATATACAGTAGTACTGTGTATATCATCATGCAAGCTTTTTTTTACTCTGGTTAGTTTTTATTCTCTTATTAAACATTTACTTTGATAGTTTAAAAAATTTGGCTTTACCTGGATTTAATAAAATTAATAATACTGGCCCACATATTATTAGCTGAATGATTTCAGATTTCATTTGTTAGGTGGCCTATGTATTGCCTTATTAGGAATTGGCCGTTTTGCATTGAATTGTGATTAAATAAAACTTATTGCCCTCTGCAAACCGCTCTATAGCGAGAAGTAGCACAACGAGATTTCTATTGTGGGGCTAATGAAGATTGACTTTAGCGTAAACTGTATTCTAGCGGAGTGTTTTTTTGTGGTCGCAGGTTTTTATCGTTAAAAATATGTGCAGCACAGACTTAATACTTTTACCCCCCTATTTTAATGAAGCATCTCGTCATATCTGAGCACCGTTTTTGTGGTGGTAGTATTATTAACCAAGTTTTTCTCCAACGACGGCAGAGGAAGGCATAAATAAGGTGCTATACAACTTAGAAGCAAAACCATCTGTCATACCTGAGATATAATCTGCAATCACTCTGTGACCATTTCCAGCTTCATTAGCTTTTAACCAGCGTTGGCTTGTATTATCAGGCAGTAGCCTTTGAGGATCTGAAGCAAAAGCCTGAAATAATTCCATGACTATTTGTTGGCCTTTATATTCGAGCATTTGAATTTCGGGCTTTCTGATAACTCGATTATATACATAATCCTTAAATATACTCAGAGCCTGACTGAATGCAGGGGGGAAAACTGCATTATATTTAAGTAAATCTTGTTCAAATTCTGGTGTGATTTCAGTTATCTCAATATTAGTAATAAAACAGTTAACCAATGCACCTATGGCATCTTTACGTTCGTGATGATGCTGACTAAAGAGTTTTTCACTGAGAGCCTCTATATTTTGATCCATCCAATCAATGTCCAGTTTGAGCAAGGTCTCTGCTACTTCTCGAAAAAATTGCGACTGGTTGACTATACCCATTACAATAGCATCTTCAAGATCATGGATGGCGTAAGCAATATCATCTGCCAACTCCATAATGGAACAGTCAAATGATTTATATAGGGTTTTGTGATGACTTTTGTCAGTATGCTTAAATTGCATAAATCGTTGAGTATCATGGTTCGACACCCCTTCAAACAACCAGTTAAAAGAAGCTTGATCGCATTCATACAACCCTTTTGGTGGATGCCAAAGAGATGCTTTAACGTCTCTATAGGACATCGTGTCTTGCTCTTGAGATGGTTGATTAAGTTTTGGCAGGTAGTTGGGATATTTGATTAAACCTAACAAAGTACGTCTGCTAAGATTCATTCCATGGTTAGCCGTATATGGTTCAAGTTTAGTGACTATTCTAAATGTTTGGCCATTCCCTTCGAAACCGCCATGGTTGCGCATCATATAATGCAGCGCTACCTCACCACCATGGCCGTAAGGAGGATGGCCGATATCATGGGCTAAGCATAACGCCTCAATTAATGTGTCATTCAAATCTAGGTGTTGGGTTAATTCTGCGTACTTGCTTTTAAGCTGTGCAGCTATACCTTGGCCAATTTGTGATGCTTCTAAAGAGTGGGTAAGGCGAGTGCGATAAAAATCACTCATGCCTATACCTAAAACTTGGGTTTTGGCTTGTAATCGTCTGAATGCAGCAGAATGTAAAATTCTGGCTTTATCACGTTGATAAGGTGTGCGATGATCACCTTGACGTTGAATTTTTTGACTATGCCTGCGCTGTGTCCATATTCCCATAACTTACATCTGCTCCACTCTTAATTATTTGATGCGAATTACTTTCAAGTTATGTGACCAGATGCTGCTGAGTTAATCAAGTCATTGTTTAGTCGTCTAATTAATGTTCTTCCTGGGTAATTTCGTCAAGGCTTAAACTAAAACTGGGCACATAAGCTGTCATAAAATAATCTATTTCGCTTGAATGATAATCTTTCAATATTGTATCTAAACGTTTTTTGGCTAGTGTAAATTCCTTATTTCCAGCAGAAAGTTCTTCTAGTGTCTTAAGGTAGGCGCATATTACATCCGCAGCTTTGACAATAAAGGCCACGTCTTTATTATGATGATGGTGATCAATCAGCTGCGCATAATCTTCTTTAAACTCATCCGGAGCCATATTGATCAATTTTTGTTCTGCAAGTTTTTCAATTTTTTTGTATTCGTCACGTATAATAGGATTCGAATATTTTATCGGTGTGGGTAAGTCCCCAGTGATCACCTCTGATACGTCATGAAACATGGCAATAGTGGCGACTTGATTGGGATCTAAGTCACCATCAAAATATTTATTACGTATCAGAGCTAAAGCATGAGCCACCATGGCCACTTGCAAACTGTGTTCTTGAACATTTTCTGTTCTTATATTGCGCATTAAAGGCCATCTGTTTATCAATTTCATGCGTGATAGATGAGCAAAGAAATGACTTTGATTAGCTGATATGTCGTTCATGTATCTAATTTACCTGCTTATAACTTTTGAAAAAGTTTGCAATCGCTTCTAATGCTGGTTTTAGTAAATCAACATGGGGCAGAAATACTAATCTAAAATAACACCCCTCTTTAAGATTAAATGCAGAACCGTGAACTAATAATATTTTTTCTGTGCGTAATAAATCAAAAATCATTGTTTCGTCGTTAGTAATATTGAATTTTTCTGCGTCAACTTTAACAAAACAATACATAGCGCCTTTGGGCATAACACACTCAAGGCCATCTACTGCATTTAACATTTTAAACGCCATATCTCTTTGAATCTTTAGTCGTCCATCCCCACCAATTAGTTCGTTAATACTCTGATATCCCCCTAAAGCGGTTTGAATTGCATGTTGGCTAGGAACATTTGCACACATTCGCATAGATGACAGAATGTTCAGCCCCTCTATGTAACTTTGGGCAATGAGTTTGTTGCCACTAACCACTAACCATCCAGCCCTGAAACCTGCTATCCGATAGTTTTTTGACAGACCACCCATAGTAATACAAAAAATATCTGTAGCCATTGATGCAATACAATGATGCTTTGCGTCGTCATATAGAATTTTGTCGTATATTTCATCGCTGATAACAACCAGTGAAAATTCACGTGCCAATTCAATAATTTGTTGCAATAACTCTGGACTATATACTGCGCCAGTTGGGTTATTAGGGTTGATTAATACTATTGCCTTGGACTTATCAGTAATTTTGCTGCGGATATCTTTTATATCAGGCTGCCAACCATTAGTTTCATCACAACGATAATGTATGGGTACACCTGATGCGAGACTCACAGCAGCTGTCCATAGAGGGTAATCCGGTGCGGGGATCAATACTTCATCATCGTTATTTACCAGTCCTTGCATGGCCATAACAATTAGCTCACTGACACCGTTACCAATAAATACATCCTCTACTTTGACGTTTTTGATATTTTTCTGTTGATAATATTGCATCACTGCAACTCGAGCTGAATAAATACCATTAGAGTCTGAATAACCTTGAGATTTTGGCAGGTTATGGATCACGTCCTTCAATATATCGTCAGGGGCTTCAAAACCAAACGGAGCAGGGTTGCCGATATTTAGCTTCAGTATTCGATGCCCTTCGTCTTCCATTTTTTTTGCTTCGGTCAAAATGGGCCCGCGTATCTCGTAACAGACGTTTTCTAACTTGTTCGACTTATTAATTTTTTTCATTGATTGTGAATAACCTCCAACATGGAGCCACAGATTAAACCAACAGTGGCAAGGGTGTTAAGTGTTAAATTAGCTATGCTATATAAAAATGTTAAATAAGCTGATTGTTAAGAAGGTTGTCACATCACATTGCCCCCCAAATAAGATTTCTGCCTACTATTTACCTTAGTGAGTATTATACCTATTCACGAATGAAAACATATGCTGACCCCTTTAATAAGGTTTAATCTAAGTGACTTAACAATATTTGCTGGTGTTAAAATCTCAAAAATTAAAGGTTCGCATAACTATGTTGGTTGCTTTTCTGGCGAAACAGATGAAAATAAGCTGTGAAGGGTGCTATCGTAACTTGCGGAGTTTAGGGGCTTTATGAGTAAACTGTTAGATGAAAATATTTTAGAATTTAAATGTAATGGTTTAATGAAAAGGGCATCCCCAAAAAGGTTTTTTACAGGTACGCAGTGGTGATATTATTTACATCACTTGCGATGTTAAATAATCCTTTTGATACGGTGGAAAATTGCTAATAGAGCTGTGTCAGAACTTTTCGCTATTCATATGACGTTATCAAACATAATTGTTTCAAATTTGTAAGCCTTTTATCTCAAGCGAAAGAACACCACTTGAACAATTTTCCACACGAGATTAAATGATGGTTGAAAAATTTGAGATAACTCTCCATTGTCATCCAGAAAATTTCTGAGGGTATTCAGTCATTCATTACGGTTCAGTAACATATTTACCTTCGCTAAATTAACGTGGTTTTATCAGATCCAAGGTTGAAGCGCTATATACTTTTTTTATTGTAAGAGTAAGATAATAATGCAACGAGATAATAAAAAACTAAAACGTTTCGACTTTTTATGGACTAAAAACATGTCAGATCACTTCAAAATAACACCTCAGAATGCAATTTCCGATAGTGACATTGCAAGAGTTATTCCTTGTAAAAAGTTGTCAATGAATGCCCCTATCAAATGGTTAGCGTTAGGTCTTAAGGACGCGAGTCAGGAGCCTGGGCTAACGCTTTTTTTTGGTCTTATATTTGCAGCTATACCTTGGCTAATTATTGAATTGGTGCAATTAACAGGTTGGCATTTAGTAATAATGCCTGCAATTGTTTGCTTTATGCTGATTGGACCATTTTTGGCTGCGTGTATGTACGATGTCAGTTGGGAATTAGAAAAAAACCACGAACCCACTTTACGTCATTGTGTAAAAACATTAAAACGCAACGCTCTAAATGAATGGGGTTTAGGTATTTTACTGATGTTATTAATGATTTTTTGGCTGCGCGTGGCTTCATTGATCCATGCCTTATATCCGCAATTCATGGATAAAGATTTTATTAATCTTTTGCCATTTTTGGCGGTTGGGACTTTAGTTGGTGCCGCATTCACTTTATTAGTTTTTTTTATCAGTGCGTTTACACAACCAATATTGATGGAAAGAAAAGTTGATTTAGCCACCGCTTTGTTAACCAACATGAACGCAATATGGACTAATAAAGCCCCGATGATGTTATGGGCATTCATCATTTTAACGTCAGTACTTATCGGTTTTGCTACATGGTTTGTTGGGTTTATTTTCCTGATGCCGCTTATTGGATATGCAACTTGGCACGGTTATATTGATACAATAGAAATTAAACGGGAACGAACTTTCGAGTAGTTAAGTATTTCTATACAGTACGAAGGCAATAAAAAAGCCCCATAATGAATCATTATGAGGCTTTTTTATGTTGTCGCTTATCGTGGTAGTTTAGACACAGGGCTTTCTTCTAAAATTTTCTTAGCCCAAAAAGCCTTGACTGAAAAGTCAGACTTTTTAACTTTCTTTTTAACCGGAGCTGCTTTTTTCGGTTTGGAATTTTTAGGTTTTTCAACGGCTGCTGTGGCTTCCTTTGCTGGAGTTGAAGTGTCTAATTCAGCAATCATTGCATTTAAATTGGCCAAACGAATATTTTTACCACCATCAACACTATACCAGCCACCTTTTGCTTCGATTGTAGGGGCTTTGCCATTTGCTGCAGTATAAGCTTCTGTAAAAGCCGCTATAACTTGATCTTTATCCAATTTACTCATAATCAGGTCTTTGCCTTTTCTATTTTTATTTTCAGTATGTGTAGAGGTTTTATACCTTTTTTTATTTATAATGTCTAATTTTACAAAATTAGCCGTATGTAAATCAGTAGGAACAACAATGTTAGTATCAAATATTCAATTATTAGAATTACTTAATTCGTTATTAAAGCCAGAAATGGTTCGTGATTATTGCCCTAATGGTTTGCAAATAGAAGGCAAAAGGAAGGTGACTAAGTTAGTCACGGGCGTGACTGCTTCTCAGGCATTAATCGACCAAGCAATATCAATAAATGCAGATGCTATTTTGGTACATCATGGCTATTTTTGGAAAAATGAGTCGCCATGTATAACAGGCATGAAGAGAAAACGAATACATACTTTGTTGCAGCACAATATCAATCTTTATGCCTATCATTTACCTTTGGATATTCACTCATCACTTGGTAATAACGCTCAATTAGCTAAATTATTAGGGATTGTGGATATCGCACCGTTAGAAAAAAACAACCCTCAGTCTGTGGTTATGGAAGGTAGGTTTGAAGGTGGTATTCACCCGACTCGCTTGACTGAGTTGTTAAGTAATGTGTTAATTAAAACACCGTTACACGAGCCAGCGAGAAAAACTAAAATTGAAACAGTTGCCTGGTGTACAGGTGGCGGACAAGGTTATATCGATTTAGCCGCTGAAAGAGGTATTGATGCTTACATCACCGGTGAGGTATCAGAACAAACTATTCATACTGCGAGGGAAATGGACATTCATTTTTATGCTGCAGGACATCATGCAACCGAACGTTATGGTGTAAAAGCGTTAGGTGAGTATATTCAACAAAAATTAGAAATTGAGGTTGTCTTTGTTGACATCGATAATCCAGCATGAGGCAGATTCGATAAATGGATAATGAAAGGCATGATCAAAGTTTTGATACATTCGCAGATAAATTCGAAAAAAACATTTATGGCTCCACAAAAGGCCAATTACGCCATGAGTTGCTAGTACATTATTTGCACGAGTGCATACCTCTAAATACTCAGTCATTAGAAGTCTTGGATGCAGGAGGGGGCACCGGTGTAATGACTCAAGTCATGCTCGATTTAAACCACAAGGTAACTTTATCTGATATCTCTTCAGAAGTATTATCTTTGGCTAAAGGTAAGCTAGGTGAAAATATCAATCTTGATGTTCAAAACAAGGCTATTTTATCTTTAAGCACTAACAAGCAATATGATTTGGTTGTTTGTCATGCAGTTTTAGAGTGGTTGCAAAATCCATTCGAAGTGATAAGTAAACTAGTGGATTTAGTTAAGCCGGGTGGATATCTTTCCCTGAGTTTCTTTAACTACGATGCTCAGTTATTTGGAAATATGTTGTATGGTAATTTTGATTATGTCGAACAGGGTATGACAACTAAAAATATTGTGCGGTTGAGCCCAAATAACCCACAAAAACCTAAAATCATTTTATCGCAACTTAAAAACTTACCTGTCCAGATCATAAAAAAAGCGGGTATACGTTGTTTCCACGATTATTTGAAACAAACAGAGAAACAAACCAGCGAATATGATCAGCTTAAACAATTAGAGATAAAATATGGCTCAACTGAACCATATTTATGGTTGGGTAAATATTTTTTGGTTATTGCCCAAAAAGATACATGGTGAGTTGAATTATTCAGATAATAATTTTTCAATATCCTCGATCATTTCTGTAGGCTTAGTTGTGGAAGCATAACGTTTAGTTACTTCTCCTCGTTTGTTGACTAAAAACTTGGTGAAGTTCCATTTGACACTTTTGCTACCCATCACTCCAGGCGCCGCTTCCTTTAAATATTGGTATACCGGCGCTGTGTTTGAACCATTCACCTCAATCTTCTTAAACAAAGGAAATTTGACATTGAAGTTGAGGCTACAAAATTCTTGGATCTCGGCATCTGCTCCAGGCTCTTGATGACCAAATTGGTCACATGGAAAGCCAAGCACTTCTAAACCTTGTGGTTCAAATTGTTTATATAGGCTCTGTAGGCCATCATATTGTGGTGTAAAGCCACATTTACTTGCGGTGTTGACTATTAATAATACTTTGCCTTTATAGTCATTAAAATTTATATTTTCACCATTATTTAATATGGCCTCAAACTGATATATGGTATCCGACATAATCATTCTCTTTATTACACGTGTTATCTATATTGTCATTATCTAGCTGGTTTCAACTACTTAAGTCAATAATTTAAAATTAAGGTAAATCCTAATTAAGGAAAGTAAATTGGTACAAAAAATAGCGTTTATTGGTTTAGGAGTCATGGGTTACCCTATGGCTGGACATTGTCAAAAATCAGGTCATGAAGTTACAGTATTTAATCGCACTACAAATAAAGCCCAAGCATGGGTTGACGAATTTTCGGGAAACATGGTTGCCTCTCCTAAATTGGCTGCAGAACAAGCCGATGTAATTTTGTTATGTGTTGGCAACGATGATGATCTTCGATCCGTTATGTTAGGGGAACATGGCGTTCTTGCAGGAGTTAATGCTGGGAATATCATAGTAGATCATACTACCGCATCAGCAGAAGTAGCTCGAGAGATGGAAATAATCTGTTCAGAGTTGGGTGTTGGGTTTTTAGATGCGCCAGTTTCAGGTGGGCAAGCAGGCGCTGAAAATGGACAATTGACTGTTATGGTAGGTGGGGAAAAAATTCATTATAGAAATATTGAATCTATAATAGGTTGTTATGCTAAGTTCAGTCAATTACTGGGTGCTGTAGGGAGCGGTCAACTGGCTAAAATGATGAATCAAATCTGTATTGCTGGTGCAGTTCAAGGATTATCAGAAGCACTCAGTTTTGGAAAAAATGCTGGTTTAGATTGCCGTGCAGTAGTTGATGTTATTTCTAAAGGCGCAGCACAGTCGTGGCAAATGGAGAATCGATTTGAAACGATGTTAGCAGGTAAATTTGAGTTTGGTTTTGCTGTTGATTGGATGCGCAAAGACTTGGATATTGCATTGAATGAAGCGAAGAAAAATGGCTCTTCGCTGCCATTAACTGCACTGATCGACCAGTTTTATGCTGATGTTCAGAAAAACGGAGGAGGCCGTTGGGATACTTCTAGCCTGTTTACAAGATTGTGATATTTAAAACACATAACTAATTGGTTTACTCAACTTGCCACTGATGTTCGAAAAAACGAATTTTTGCCTTATCATATTCCCTGTCAGCTCGCCAAGTGCGGTTATTTAATTTGACCACTACACCTGGATAAAGGCGTTTATTGGCGATGACTTGGATGTCAGTTTGATATTGCTCTTTGGACTTGTGTATGTCATAGATTTGTTTTCAAGGCTGTCCACCAATTGTTTTTCACTTTTAAACATTTGATTTGCATCATCAACTCGTCCCTTCATATCTTGTGGAATGAACTGAGAGTTGATCAACTTGATACGCTCCAGGTGTCTATCATTATTTTGTGTTACTTTCTTTAAAAGTTCGTCGAGTGTGTCTTTACGTTCCAATAAAGTATTAAAATCTTCACTGTAATCAATAGTTAAATTACTTCCTGAAACAGCACCTAGAGTGCCTGCAGTAATTGAATTTCGACATTTAACCATGCAAGCGAAGATATTTCCATTAGGATTATCTATAGCACCAATTATCACTTTTCCACGGCAGTTAATTCGGCTGTATGCTAGTTGTCTGCCAACGGTAACATTGCCATTACAATTAATGTCTAAGCCCTGACCATGCTGAACATGAATATTACCTTTTGCAGTTAAACTGGTGCTATATTCAGTGGAACTTTCATTGACTTTCCCCATGGCGCCTTCTGTAATGATGATATCTCCACCTGCATGGATAATCGCAGATTCTACAAAGCCATTGACAGTGACATCTCCAGTTGCATGAATTTCCATTTTTTCATTCACGTCACCACTGACTAAAACTGAGCCATCATAATTAACGTTGCCGCTACCTACGTTCACACCTTTGCATGAATAAATGTTGTCGACCCACATTGATTGATCTATAAATTTGGGCATGCCAAAAATATCTGCCAACAATAAATTTTCATCGTCATCACTTATAACAGTACCATCACCAGGTTTAAATTTAACCCACTCCCCCTTTTTTGCAACAATAATATCCCCACCTATAGTAAATCCATTTCTGCCTTCAGTCGGTGGCATTCTGCGAAGAAGTTCGGCTCCCTTTTGTACGCATATAATCGCACCTAAGTTGCGCATATCTAAACGTGTAGAACCCACTGTTTGTGGTTTTAAAATTCTATCTAGAGCGTTTTGAACAAGCGGTTTCAATCTAGAAGGTTTGCCATCTTTAGGTGCTAAACCCTTTGCTATCAGTTCTTCAAATATTTCACCTGGAAAAGCTTGTGAAGTTTGTTGCACCAATCTAGTCAAACCCTTTTGACTAACACCGCGTTTTATATTGGCTGAATTCAATTCTTCTTGTAATGACTTAACTGATGGGACTTTCCCCGCGTAGCCAACAGTTGTTGTTAAATAAGCAGATAGTTGGTCTTCAGCGATTCTAAAACTTATCTCGGTATCTCTGCGTTCGCCAATTTGATGTTCTATGACTGTGGACATGTTATCTGCTGTCATCGTTTTATAACTATTTACAGCGTCTATGATATTTTCATCAAATATAAAAAAATGTTTAAATATGCTTTTATGCACAAGTTTAAGAATAACGGCAACTTCAACTTTTTCTTCGACAAGATCAGGGGCAATATTTAAATCTAAATATTGGTCTGTTTCATCAATTTTTAACGTTATGCCAAGCATTTAATTGCCTTCATTTAGAACACATAAATAGATTTGAATTTAAGTCTACTTTTGTATTTATCTATATCGACTTACTTCTGAGTTACATTAACAAATTTCCCCCCATCTTAACCATAAAGCAGTGAAAATTTCCAACTTTTAAAACCGATTATTGAGTCGTTATAAACTTTGAGCATAATTATAAAGAGCTTTTAATATGGCCAATTTATCAGGGTTTCGAGAATATTCGATACTCAATTGTTCGAGTTGCAATAAAAATTCAGGCATTTTAATACTCGCAGGCGACTCATCGTCAAAAAATTTAAAATGTCGGTAACGTTGCCATCGTTCAATCTCTTGCTCTGATAACGACTGTGGTGCATTCCTAGCTCGGTATCTAAACAATAACGTATGCAAACGTTCGTCTTCAAATGGTAAGCAAAGCTCAGTTAAGCTTTTTTCATCAGATTTAATAATTTGGTTCATAAGCTCTTTGTCGCTTAACGAAAAGAACCCGCCTGAATACAAAGCAAAATCAGGGTCGAGAGAATTAGGGCATTCTTGATGAACGAACACCTCTTGCAATTTATCGATAAAATGCAAGTTGTTTTTAATCTTCTGTAAGTTTTGTAAACAACGTTCCCTGTCGATCCCCAAACGCTTGGCATTTTCAGTGCTAAGAGTTTTAGCTGGGGCCAAGACTGGGCATTTATTAATATGTAGGAGCTTGATGGGCAAACGTTGTTCATTTTCTTCTAACATTGAATTTGGTGTGTATAATTTTTCTTTTATTTCATTAGCGGAGAGTGTAAAAAGTGGACTTGGATCAAGAGCTAAATTTAGTGTGATCACTGCATTTTTATTTGATGGATGCATCCCTACAGGGACTATCCAAGAACAGCAACCATAAACAGAGGGGATTTTTGAGGATATGTGAACCAGTGGTGTTAATTTTTTACAATTGATTTGTTCTAATACCTTTTTCTTGTTTCTTAAGGTAAATAGATAATCAAATAGTTTGGGTTGACGTTCTTTAATCAACTTGGCGACAGCAATTGTAGCGTAAACATCAGACATAGCATCGTGTGCACCTTGATGTTGAATACCATTGGCTTTGGTCAAGTCCTGTAATTTAAAACTGGGTGTTCCTTCTTTATTTAATGGCCAATTAATGCCTTCAGGTCTTAAAGCGTAACAAGCTCTGGCCAAGTCAATAATGTCCCAACGGCTATTCCCATTTTGCCATTCTCTTAAATAAGGGTCATAAAAGTTTCGATACAAGGTGTAGCGAGTAATTTCGTCATCAAACCGTATATTATTGAATCCCGCAACACAGGTATTGGGCGTTGAAAACTCCTTAAAAATCTTTGCGATAAAATCTCTTTCCGTGAGTCCTTCTTTTAAGGAGCGTTGTGGGGTGATACCGGTAACTAAACAAGCTTGAGGAACTGGGAGGCAATCATTAGCAATTTGGCTAAAAATCATCAACGGTTCACTTATTATATTTAAGTCTAAATCTGTTCGTATACCGGCAAACTGACATGGGAAATCTTTTTGAGGATTAGCTCCCCAGGTTTCATAATCATGCCAATAAATGCTCGCTGAATTCACACTGCTGCCTTTTTAAGTTAATTCGATTATTAAATTAAGATGATTTTTTTGATAGTGCTAAAAGCCTTACTTTTCCCTGTAGGTTCAAAACAGTGATGAACAATATTATATTTTAGCCATATTTATCAAATATTGTTATGTCTTAAGACAACCTTTATCCATGAAGATACAGAATTTTTTTATTAAGAATCACAGAGGGTTCCCTAAAAGTGCCACGATATGTGAATTCACGAACAGTCACATTCACCAGTGATATGCATGTATCAAAAGCGGTTGAATGGTTATTAAAGAATAAACAACTGGCGGGCCAGTTATCAATAACAAACACAAATTGCGTGTTTTTTGTCTGAACAAGATTGTCTGGTGAAGATGATTGAATCTAGTTACTTCCGAGAACAATTGTAGCTTGTTAAAGACATAATTAAAATTGAAGTACCGAAGACTAAACAATACACATTATTCACTGTAATAGCGCAAAATGATAAAAAAACAAAAAATATCCCATTGTTGATGATGGTTATCGGCTTGGCACAATTAATCGTTCAACTTTGCAGCACTGCATAGATTTGGATCTTATTTATGGCTCCAAGTTATGAGCTAGCTAAGTTATATTTGTTGAGTAATATTTCTGGTATTTGCTCTGCTCATCTTCTAGGATCATGTGACCGTTTTTATAGTTGTAATAGAGCAGTCGTCTTTGTCTTCAGCACAATCCAATCCAGAAATTAGCGTTAAACAACTTTCCAGTGATATCGCATCTTGTATGTCTAAAGATAAATTTAGACTTTTATCCCGTTTGCGTAAATTTCGTAATCTAACTGCAGATAAAAAACCAGAGTATCTAGTAAAATTACAACATGATGTAAATAAATCAGCTCAAATTTACACTACTAGACAAGCGCAACGTCCAGAAATTGATTTTCCTTCTTTACCCGTTTGTGAAAGGAAAGATGAAATAGCAGAGGCTATTACCAACAATCAAGTGGTCATCATTGCAGGCGAAACAGGTTCTGGGAAAACCACGCAAATACCCAAAATATGTTTAGATCTAGGTAGAGGGATTGGGGGGTTGATTGGTCATACTCAGCCTAGACGTCTTGCTGCTAGAACGGTGGCCAACCGTATTGCTGAAGAGTTGAAGACCCCACTTGGTCAACAAGTGGGGTTTAAAATTAGATTTTCAGATCATGTATCTGACAATACCTATATTAAATTGATGACAGACGGTATTTTATTGGCTGAAATTCAACAAGATAAATTTTTAAGTCAATATGACACGATCATTATAGATGAAGCACATGAGCGTAGTTTAAACATTGACTTTATTTTGGGTTATCTGAAACAACTCTTGCCAAGACGTCCTGAGCTCAAACTGATTATTACTTCAGCAACGATTGATCCATTACGTTTTTCTAAACATTTCAACGATGCACCGATGATTGAAGTCAGTGGCAGAACTTACCCTGTAGAAATGCGTTACCGAAAAACTGACAGCAGCGATTACGACCAGATTCAAGCAATCACTGAAGCCGTTAATGAACTTCTGACTGAAGCTGGAGGTGATATTTTAGTGTTTTTGAGCGGAGAACGTGAAATTCGCGATACTGCTGATGCACTGAACAAACAACAATTTCGTAATACAGAAGTGCTACCACTGTATTCAAGGTTGAGTAACAGCGAACAAAACAAAGTCTTTTCTGTTCACTCTACGAGGCGAATTGTACTTGCCACTAACGTTGCTGAAACGTCACTCACTGTGCCAGGTATTAAGTACGTCATAGACCCTGGTACCGCTCGAATTTCGCGCTATAGCGTGCGTAGTAAAGTGCAACGTTTGCCCATTGAAGCCATTTCACAGGCGTCAGCTAATCAAAGGGCAGGGCGCTGTGGTCGTGTATCTGATGGTATTTGTATCCGCTTGTATACAGAAGAAGATTTTTTATCTAGAGATGTGTTTACCGATCCAGAGATATTACGCACTAATTTGGCTTCTGTTATTTTGCAAATGATGTCGCTGGGTCTAGGAAAAGTTGATGCTTTTCCTTTTGTAGAGCCACCTGATTCCAGAAGTATTAATGATGGCTTTAAATTACTCGAAGAGTTAGGAGCCATCGATAATAAACTGGGTCGTCAAGGATTAACTCATCAAGGTAGACAACTGGCCAGACTTCCCATTGATCCCAGATACGCGCGAATGGTGGTTGAAGCAGCGAAACAAAATTGCTTAAGTGAAGTACTGATTATTGCTGCGGGACTGAGTATTCAAGATCCAAAGGAAAGGCCCCAAGATAAAAAACAACAAGCTGATCAAATGCATGAAGATTTTACGAATAAAGAATCAGATTTTCTAGGTTATTTCCAGCTTTGGCAGGGATTCAAAGAACAACAACAAGCTTTGTCATCGAGCCAATTACGTAATTGGTGTAAGAAACACTTTATCAATTTTATGCGTATGCGTGAATGGCAAGATATTGTCAGCCAGCTTAAAAAATCAGTAGCCGAGTTAGGTTTTGGTATTACCTCTCAACAAGCAGAGTATCAAGCTATCCATCAGTCTATTGCCTCAGGTCTGTTATCCCATTTAGGCAATAAAGATACAGACCGTGAATACTTGGGTGCTCGCAATAGTCGTTTTAAGATTTTTCCCGGTTCTGGCTTAGCTAAGTCTCAACCTAAATGGATTATGGTGGCTGAGTTAGTTGAAACAGCGCATTTGTTTGGTCGAGTGGCAGCTAAAATCGAACCAGAGTGGATTGAACCGTTGGCTCAACACTTAATCAAAACAGAATACTCCGAGCCACACTGGTCAAAAAAACAAGGCGTCGTTCAGGCTTTTGAAAAAGTGAGTTTGTATGGGTTGATATTGATTAACCAAAGGCGAAAAAATTATAGCCAGATTGACCCGGAGATAAGTAGAAATATATTTATACGTGAAGCGTTAGTCAATATGGAGACTAAATTAAACTTTGCCTTTTTGTCATTTAATCAGAAAATGATAGAGAATATTGAAGTTTTAGAAGACAAAAGTCGAAGACGTGATCTCCTAGTAGACGAAGATACCTTAGTTGATTTTTATAGTGACAAAATTCCAAACCATATATGTTCTGAAGTCAATTTTAAGAAATGGTGGAAGAAACAATCTGTTGAAAACCCTGACGTGCTTAATTTTGATCCTAAAGCATTGCTAAAGAAAGATACCGGACATATCGACGCTTTGTCATTCCCAGAAACTTTTAGACAAAACAACCTTACACTAGGATTAAATTACCATTTCGATCCAAAAGATGAGGACGACGGTGTCAGTTTGATGGTGCCTTTAGCACTGCTTAATCAAGTGAATACTTTAGGTCTAGATTGGCTGATACCGGGGTTACGTCATGAACTTATTGTGGCTTTAATCAAGGCTTTGCCAAAATCTTTAAGACGAAATTTTGTGCCAGCACCCAATTATGCAGATGCTTGTTTGTCGGATATGCCGCAAACAGATAAGCAAGGTAATCCTATAGGATTTTTAAGCGCTTTATCATCAAAATTGAAACGTATGACTGGTCGTGATCTTGAACTAAGTGAATGGCAAATTGATAAATTGCCGCAACACTTAATGTTTAATATTAAAGTAATAGATCAACATGCCAAGTTAATTGCGCAAGGTAGAGACTTGTTTGCGCTGCAACAAAAACTTCAAGGAAAAGTGAAACAAAACTTACAGTCAGTAGCCACACCTGAACTTGAGAAAACTGGTTTAGTTACTTGGGAAATTGATACGTTACCAAATGAGTTTATCAACAAAACAGGTGGCTATGAAATTAAGGCCTATCCAGCGTTAGTGAATGAAGGTAAAACGGTGGCCGTTAAATTATTCGATCAACCACATATGGCCCAAGCATCACACAAGCTAGGATTGCGCAAATTGATTATTTTAGGGATCCCATCACCGGTTAAATATTTACAGGATAAATTGCCTAATAAAGCCAAATTAGGGCTGTATTTTAATCCATTCGGACAAATTAAAGCATTAATTGACGACTGTATAGATGCTGGAGTCGATCAGCTTATTAATCAATATTCTCATCAAAACAACAGTGATATCCGTGAAAAAATTCATTTTGATTCATGCTGTAATTTTGTCAGACAAGAAATTAACGATACTGTTTTGAATATTGCTCAGCAAGTAGAAGTGGGTCTGACTATTGCTCATGAAATCAAGAAAAAAATGAAAGGCAGTGTGCCACTGAATCTAATTTACGCTCATGGGCATATCAAAGGTCAGCTCGACTCGCTGGTTTACAAAGGTTTTGTGGCTGATGTAGGCGCGCACAAACTGGTTGATTGGCAACGATATATTAAGGCAATTTTTAAAAGGTTAGAAAAAGTTGCCATAGATCCAACCAAAGATAAATTACATCAGCTTAATCTAGAAAAAGCAGAACAAGCATATCAGACCAAATGTAATAAAATTTCTGCTAATCAGCCTATACCCAAGGAGTTACAAGAAGTACGCTGGTTATTACATGAATTACAGGTGTCATTCTTTGCTCAACAACTAGGTACGTCAGCGCCAATTTCAGTCAAACGGATACTGAATTATTTGGATTCTATTTAATATGCGTTGACATTGTTTTCAGAGCATTTTATAAACAGGTTAGTATTTAAAGAGCAAAAGGAATTGTATGATAGGCTATGATGATAATCGCAATTTTTTCCGGATGATGGTTAATTCTGTATGTGAACTTAAGATAGTGGACGAAGAATCTTCACGCAGTCTTCAGGCAGTTTGTAGGGATATAAGCGCAACTGGAATGTCTCTTGAAATAGAGGAAAGCACGGTTGAAATGGGCACCAAATTGAACGTTTATATTGAATCCACTAATTCACAAATCCCTTCATTTACTGCCGATACCAAAGTTGTGCGCTGTGATGCGATTGATGACAACTCATGCACAGTAGGTGTTGAAATCTTTGAATTGAAATAAGCGACGTTTAGCCGCTTAATTTCTTTCTCGAGTATGAGATATACTGTCTACAGGTCCACCTATAGTACCCTACACACTAATCCTTTTAAGTAAAATCCTTCTGGGTAATTACTCCCAACCGGGTGATCGGCTGCTTGTCCTAGCCTTTCGATAATTTGTACAGTTCTGCCTGCATCCAGAGCCGCGTCTGCCACCACTTTTTGAAATAAATCAAAAGACAATAACCCTGAGCAACTAAAAGTACATAAAATCCCACCTGGCTGCATAATTTGCATGGCTAACATATTGATGTCTTTATACCCACGACAGGCACGAACTAACGATGCTTTAGAATCTACAAATTTAGGTGGGTCAAGAATAATTTGGTCGAAATGTCTTCCCTGTTGTTTAAAGTCACGTAGTGCTTGGAATACATCAGCATTTATAAACTCACATTTATCTGTATCTAAATTATTTATCTCAATATTTCTTTTTGCAGTGGTTAAAGCTAAGTCTGAAACATCTATACTTGTCACCGACTTAGCGCCACTAGCCAAGGCATAACTTCCAAATGTGCCGGTGTAACAAAAACAATTGAGTAAAGTTTTATTCTCTACGTATTTTGCCGCAATGGCACGATTGTCTCTTTGATCAAGATAAAAACCAGTTTTATGTCCGACTTTGACGTTGACTATGATTTTCACACCGTTTTCTTCAATCACTACTTCTTCTGGAACCTCTCCATGTAATACCTGAGTAATTTGTTCTAAGCCTTCTTTCTTTCGTATCGCCACATCACTGCGTTCATAAATAGAACACTCTGGAAATTCTTTCTTCAATGCCCAAACAATTTTGTCGCGATGTTTTTCAGCTCCGGCTGATAACAACTGACAAACCAATACATCAGCATATCTATCAATGGTGACTCCAGGGAGTCCGTCTGATTCTGCAGCAATAAGTCTATAACCAGTTAATCCATGACGTTTGATTAAATCTTCTCTTGAGGCATGGGCTGTAGCAATACGCCTTTGAAAAAAACCATTATCGATACTTTCATCTTGTTCAAACGTCCAAATTCGAACTTGAATCTGCGACTCTGGAGACCAAGCTCCTCGGCCTAAAAACTTACCATCATGGGATAACACGTCTACGGTTTCTCCCATGTTGGTTCTGCCTATGGTTTTTTCTATCGCACGAGAAAAAATCCAAGGGTGTTTACGTAATAAAGACTTTTCACGACCGGGCTGCAAAATGACGCTAGATGACATAGGATAACTTTTATTAATAATTTGATTCAATTGTACATGAGGGTAAGGTTTTGCTAAACAGAATTTCTAATCCAAAAAAAGATTTAACACTATGAGCCGCTTCATGCAGTTTATAAAACACGAAAACGGTTGTGCACCTGACTCATTAGAAGTTTGTCAGACTGACATGCCTTCGTTGTCATCTGGACAGGTACTAGTAAAAGTGGCATGTTTTGGTTTGAATCGAGCAGATACCCTGCAAAGACAGGGTAAGTATCCTGCTCCAGCAGGTGAAAGCGATATTTTAGGTTTAGAAATGAGCGGTGAGATAATTCAATTCCATCCAGAACAAATGAGCTCTCAACAAATTAAAAATCAACCCTTTGCACTTGGTGATAAGGTGTTCGGTTTAGTGGCAGGTGGGGGGTATGCCGAGTATGTGGCAGTGCATAGTCAACATCTGATGCCAGTACCTATAAACATGGATATGCCTCAAGCGGCAGGTATAGCAGAATGTTTTCTGACAGCATACCAAGCCATGTTTATTGAAAATGATTTACAACCAAAACAGCATGTATTGATCCATGCAGGAGCCAGTGGTGTTGGACTTGCCGCTATTCAGTTAGCCAAACGACGTGGCTGTGCTGTAGCGGTAACAGCATCAAGTCAGGCTAAATTAGACTTATGTAAACAGCTAGGAGCAGATCTGGTTATTAATTATCAACAACAAGACTTTGCAGTTGAAATAGCCAAACATTGGCAAGGTTGTGATTTGATTATTGATTTTGTTGCTGGTGATTATCTGAATCGAAACCTTAAATTGCTTAATATTGATGGCAGTGTACTTTATTTAGCCATGCTGGCTGGCCGTTATGCGGATAAATTAGATATGGCAATGATGTTGGGTAAACGGGCAACAATCAAAGGGTCAACGTTGAGAAGTCGCGATGATCACTATAAAGCTCACCTTATAAAAGAATTTAGCCAGACATGTTTAGCCGATTTTGATAACCGCACGTTAGTGCCTAATATTGATACTGAATTTGCTGCCAAAAATGTCGGTAAAGCCCATCTTAGAATAGAGAATAACGATACTATGGGTAAGTTGATTGGTTGTTGGTGATCTAAATCTTCTTATTGCTTGTGTTGGATTGTGTTTAACAATATTTTTGCAACGCATAAACAATATTCCATGGGCACATATGTAAACCATTTCGTGCCTCTGAGGATAATCTAAAGGACAGGTATTGGCATTAACACCTACTTTGTCACAATATATTTTAAATATCACTTTATTTATCTTATCGGCCTATGCACCAATTTTTTATTCAATTATAATAATTACCTGACATTTGTGTCAGGTTTTGTTGTGAATAGAGCCCGTCACGATTTCTTCTTTTATCTATACAAATAAAATTGAAAACCATCATGCTATCGAAATAGGAAATTTTAAATGATTGAAAATACCCAACAGCAAAACAAACTAGCTGGTAAAGATGCTGAGCTAGAGTTGAGGTTAAAAACCTATTTTGTTGATTTAGCCAGCGAACGTGTTGGCGGCGAAACGTTGTCTTGCAGTGATGATTTTTTTGCCGAGATGGAAAACTTACTTAAATCTGGCCGTGGTATTTTTATAGACGATAAATACACACAACGTGGTAAATGGATGGACGGTTGGGAGTCTCGCCGCAGTTATGGTAGAAACAATGGTCGTGAATTTGATTGGTGTATTATTCGCCTGGGTATCAGTGGCGTAATACATGGAGTCGATATTGATACCAATTACTTTCGTGGTAATGCCCCCCAAACGGTTTCAGTTGAAGCGTGTGTCAGTGTCCAGCAACCAAATGAAAATACTGTTTGGCACACAGTGTTAGCCGAAAATGAAGTGTCAGCCCATAGTCAAAATATATTTGAAATTTCCAATTCCCAATCTTGGACTCATATTCGATTAAATATGTTTCCCGATGGTGGCATAGCGCGATTACGTGTTTACGGCGAAGCCGATGTGAATTGGAAAAACTTTGTAGATGATGAACTGATTGATTTAGCGTCTATTAAGAACGGTGCAAAAGCTTTGTTAGTAAGCGATATGTTTTTCAGCGATAAAAACAATTTGATCATGCCTGGTCGAGGCAAAGATATGGGGGATGGGTGGGAAACAAAACGTCGTCGTGATCCGGGGCCGGATTGGTCAATTGTTAAATTAGCAGCACCAGGGAGCGTCGAAAAAGTGATTGTCGATACTTGTCACTTTAAAGGTAACTTTCCAGACACTTTTAAGCTAGAAGGTATTAATACCAGTAGTGACAATTTTAATGATGCTAATGCAGAGTTAGATTGGCAACCCATTATTCCTCAACTTAAGTTGTATGCTCATCGCGAGCATCTATTTATTAATGAAATAGTGGCTGAAACATTACAACAATTTACCCACGTTAAATTAAGTATTTTCCCAGATGGTGGTATATCTAGATTGCGTGTATTGGGTAAACGTACGTCACGCTTGATTACTGAATAGCAACGGGATAATACCTTGATGACAACTAGCAAAATAATAATACCTAAAGCACTCACCCGCGAAAATTTCGCATCATTTGGTGATGTAATAGAAGTGAATGACAAGGCCAAAAATTTCAGTATTAACGAGGGATTTACTCAACGTTATCATGATTTAGCAGATGTTGATGTGACCCAAGAAAACGGCCGTACTTTGATTAATATTTTTCGTTCAACACCACTTGAACAGCCTGTTAGTATAAAGATGATGGAGCGTCATCCATTATCTAGTCAAGCATTTATACCGATGGGACCACAACCTTTTTTAGTCGTTGTTGCTCCTAAAGGGGAAATGGATATTACAAAAATTGAAGTGTTTTTGGCTTCATCACATCAAGGCGTAAATTATCATAAAGGTACTTGGCATCACTACTGCTTGGCGTTACACCAAGTCAGTGATTTTATAGTGGTTGATCGCGGTGGGGCTGGAGATAACTGCGACGTGATTAATTTAGACGGTTCACTCGTTATAGCCCAGTGTTAACGCAAACAGTAAATGTTAATCCAACACAATGCAGCCACAACTATCGATCTATTTGAAACGTTATAGGAAACACAATGTATAAACGATTTAATGAACATGGCTATAAAGTTGCCCATTGTCTTCACACTTTTATCAACCATGAGGTCCTTCCTGGTTTACGTATTAATCAACAAGACTTCTGGCTGGCAGTGGCGGATGTACTTAATGAGTTTATTCCAAGAAACCAAGCATTGTTAAATGCCCGAGTCGTATTACAAGCCAAAATTGATAACTGGCATTTGAGCAATGCAAACAGGGCTTTTTCACAACAAGCATACCAACAGTTTCTGACCGAAATAGGCTACCTTGTACCTGAACAAGGTGATTTTCAAATCAGCACTGAAAATGTTGACCCAGAAGTTGCCTTAATAGCAGGACCTCAGTTAGTTGTGCCATTAATGAATGCTCGATTTGCACTTAACGCAGCCAATGCTAGGTGGGGTAGTTTGTATGATGCGCTATATGGCTCTGATGTTATTGTTGATGATCTTAAACAAGAAAAAATAGCAGGTTATGACCCAATTCGTGGTCAAAAAGTGCAAACATTTGCACGTGATTTTTTGGATATATCTTTGCCTTTAATAAATGGCAGTCATCATGATGCAGTCAACTATAAAGTCGATAACCAACAGCTTATTATTACTTTTAATACTGGTGACCAAGTTAGTTTAAAAGATGTCAGTCAATTTGTTGGCTTCAATGGCTCTGAAGAAAACCCTAGCACTATATTATGTATTCACAATGGATTGCATATTGAAATTCAAATTGATGAAAACAATCTAATTGGTCAAACTGATGCAGCTGGAGTAAAAGACCTCGTTTTAGAATCAGCTTTAAGCACTATACAAGACTGTGAAGACTCAATTGCAGCTGTAGATGCCGCTGATAAAACCGCCGTTTATACTAATTGGCTTGGACTGATGAAAGGTGATTTATCTGAAACCATCAGTAAAGGTGGTAAAAAATTTACCAGAACTCTAAATCCAGACCGAGCATACAGTAACGCTGCTGGTGAGCCCTTAAGTTTGCCAGGCCGAAGTCTACAGTTTATCCGTAATGTTGGTCATTTAATGACAACTGACGCGATATTAACCACAAATAATGAAGAAGTGCCAGAAGGCATTGTTGATGCGTTGGTTACATCTTTAATTGCTATGCATGATTTAAATGGTTCATCCAATTATGTGAACTCAAAACAGGGCAGCATCTATATTGTTAAACCCAAGATGCATGGGCCCGAAGAAGTGCAATTTACCAATGACTTATTTAGCCGAGTCGAAGAAAGCCTTGGTCTTGATGAAAATACCATCAAAATGGGTATTATGGATGAAGAGCGCAGAACTTCAGCCAATCTAAAAGAATGTATTCGAGCAGCTAGCAGCCGTGTAGCCTTTATTAATACGGGGTTTTTAGATAGAACGGGTGATGAAATTCATACCAGCATGTTAGCAGGGCCGATGGTTCGTAAAGAGCTGATGAAAAATGAAAAATGGATTTCAGCCTATGAAAATAGAAACGTGGTAATTGGGCTCAAAGCAGGCCTCAAAGGTAAAGCGCAAATAGGAAAAGGCATGTGGGCTACGCCTGATGAAATGGCTGCCATGCTAAAGGCTAAAATAGGCCATCCAAAATCAGGTGCGTCATGCGCATGGGTACCTTCACCTACTGCAGCTACTTTACATGTGATGCATTACCATCAAGTCAATGTTTTAGAGGTACAACAGCAAATGTTAACTGAGGCTAATTTGAATGAAGATAACGCACAACTTGATGCGTTGTTAACTATTCCGTTACTAAAAAAACATTACTGATTTATCTGAGCAAGACCGACAGGACGAATTGAATAATAATGTTCAAGGGTTATTAGGTTATGTTGTACGGTGGGTTAATCAAGGGGTAGGGTGCTCTAAAGTCCCTGATATCGATAACGTAGGACGAATGGAAGACAGAGCGACCTTGCGTATATCAAGTCAACATATCTGTAACTGGTTACATCATGGTTTATTGAGTGCTGATCAAGTCATGCAAACTCTAGAACGTATGGCTGTTGTGGTGGATACTCAAAATGAGCAGAACAGTTCTTATATTGCAATGGCGCCTAATTTTGAGACAAGCTTAGCGTTTCAGGCCGCTGTAGACCTTATATTTTCAGGCAAGGAACAACCAAGTGGTTACACTGAACCTTTGTTACATAAGAGACGCAATGAGCTCAAACACAGCTTAGCCAGCTAACACCAAACATAATCATGACTATTAAAAAAGCAGAGGTGGGCGATATTCGTAAAAAGAATAAAGCGCTCATTCTGAATGCTGCCAAAAAAGAATTTGTTACCTTTGGTTTTGAAGGTGCATCAATCAAACGCATAGCCCAAAGAGCGAATATCCCTAGGGCGAATATACATTATTATTTTGCCAACAAAATGGAGTTGTACCAAGAATTACTCAGTAACATTGTGAGTATTTGGAACTCTAAATTTGACTCGCTGAATATGGATGATGATCCTAAAACAGTCTTGTCAGCCTATATTCGCTCAAAAGTGATGTATTCTCGTGATGAACCAGACGCATCACGAATTTTTGCTAGTGAGATAATTCATGGCGCGCCTGTGTTAAACGACTACCTATCCACAGACTTTAAAGTATGGGTGCAAACTAAGGTAGATGTTATTCAATATTGGATTAAGCAACAGCTAATAGACGACATCAACCCATACCATCTATTATTTTTAATTTGGGGGGCCACTCAACATTATGCAGACTTTAATGTTCAGGTACTTGCCGCTATGGATAAGGCAGAAATGGATGAACAAAGTTTTGATGCTGTTGTTAACTCAATCACCACTATCGTTTTAAAAGGCTGCGGAGTTAAAACGACGAAACACACTGATACATTGTTAGATAAATAGCTGTGCAAGCATACGTAATCCGGTAATGAGTAGTACCACCGCAAACACTCTTTTGAGTAGATTAGCGTCCATTATGCTTGCTAGTTTAGCCCCCATTGGCGCAAAAATAACAGTCAACGGCACAATACACACAAATCCTAAAAGATTAACTAAACCATAAGTACCAAAGGGAGCATCACTAGGCGTGACACCGAATGTCAGCATAGTTATGGCTGCTGGGAGAGATATTATTAGTCCTATACCAGCAGCAGTACCTACTGCTTTGTGTGCAGGATAACGATAAGCTGTAAGAATAGGCACACTAAACGTACCCCCGCCTATTCCGACCATAGCGCTGAAAAAACCAATTAAACTGGCAATCACTCTTTGACCAAACTTACCAGGCAACGAGTCTGCAACAGTTGATTGTCTAACACGAAATAACATGTTGAGTGCGGATAAACTGGCAATCACACCAAACAGTGAGCTAAGCCATTGGCCACCATATTCAGTGACTAACAAGCTACCAATAATCACTCCTATCAATATATATAGACCCCATGACTTAAGCAGACTAAGGTCAACGTTACCTTTATTATAATGAGAATTAATTGAACTGAGGGAAGTAGGGACTATAGTTGCCAATGAAGTGGCCGTGGCAATCAACATGGCACTTTGGGCTGACACGTCAAAACTTTGAAACAGAAAAAACAATACTGGCACAATTACTATGCCACCACCTACGCCTAACAACCCTGCTAACAATCCAGCAAAAATGCCCGTTGCTATTAACGCAAAAATAGTGGGTAGATTGCCTAGTACAACATCCATAAAATTCTCTTAGTTTACAAAGTGGCTGCAAACGCCTTACCATCACTGCGAGGATCTGTAGCCGCTGCAACAGTATTGTCCGGCCTTAATACCACTGCGCCAGCATGACCCATTAATTCATTGCATGCTGGAACGGTAGTTATTTGATGGCCCTTAGAGGCCAATTCTTGAATAACATTTTGCGGGATATCTTGCTCTACATGCAAGTTATTATTGTTATCCCCCCAAGTACGACCCAATAACCAACGGCTTTCGGATATGGCTTTAGGTAAAGCTTGTTGCCGGTAAACATAGCGACTAAACACTGCTGCTTGTGTTTGTGGCTGACCTTCGCCACCCATAGTGCCATAACACAAACGTCTACCATCCTTAAGTTCAGCAAATGCAGGGTTAAGTGTATGGAAAGGTTTTAATCCAGGTTTCAGTTGCTGAAGATGATCAGGCTGTAGACTAAATGTGGTACCTCGGTTATTCCAAACAATGCCCGTTTGTGGGGATACAACACCACTACCAAATTCCCAGTAGATACTTTGAATATAACTGACCATTCGGCCTTCTCTATCACAAGCACCCATCCATACTGTATCGCCTAATTTGCCAATATGCGGCCAAGGTAGCGCTTTATTAAGACGCACTTTTTTTGCCAGTTGATTGAGCTTTTCTTCTTGTAAATAACACTCTAAAGGCTCGGCTAAACGAGAAGGGTCGGTTAGCACTGCGTTCCGCACAATGAATGCTTGTTTAGTACATTCAACCAATAGGTGAATAAACTCGGCTTCAGTCTTTGCCTGATGTTGAACTTTATCAAATAATGCCAAAATGATAAGCGAAGCAATGCCTTGAGTAGGTGCCGGCAAGTTATATAATTTACCCGCAGACGTTTTCACGCTCAAAGGAGTGACCTGCTGCGCTCGGTAATCAGTAAAATCGCTTAACTGAATAGGGGATCCTGTCGCGGCTAAATCTTCAGCTAACAATTTTGCAATGTCACCATGGTAGAAATCATCTAATCCATTGCTGACTAATGTTTTTAATGTTTGTGCAATTTTAGGTAGTTTAAGTATTTTACCTTTTTCTAAACGTTGTCCTTGAATCATAAATTGTTCAAAATTGACTAATTTATGCAAGTCATTAAAGGTTTTTTCACTGGCATTTTGCAAACTCTGGGTTACTTCAATACCCCATTCAGCCTGACCGATGGCAGGGGACAATAATTGTTCTAATTCGAGTGATGGTTGCCAGCTTTTACTGATATCTAATGCTTTACTCCAACCGGCTACCGCTCCAGCCATATTAAGACAGGCACGACCGCCGCGACTCTCTATATTATCTTGACCTGCATAGAAATTCAGGTCTGCTCGTTTAGCTGCAATACCACTTGCATCAATACCAACTGGTACTTTTCCGGGTTCACTAATTAGCCAAAAACCATCTCCGCCCAAACTATTCATATGCGGGTAAACAACAGATATTGATGCTGCAGCTGCAACCATAGCTTCTATAGCTGTTCCACCTTGTAGTAGAATGTTTTGACCAGCCTGATTGGCTGAATAATGTGGTGCAGTAAAAGCAATAGATTTCGATGTTATTTTCAATCTTGTGTTTCCCTTTGATATTTTCATCATTTTAATAATGGGTGTGCTACTTGAAGCATTCTCAAAGTAGATACGCCAAATAAATCAGTTTGGAAACCCTTAGACCCGTGTTGAGCTAAATTACACCAACAGGTTTTACAGTAACTGCTAAACAATAGGCTAATCTTTAATGCAAATAGTAGGCAACTATCTTCGATTAGTTGTAAAAAAACCTCGGATTTTTATTCAAAAGAAAATAATGCTTAAAAGTAATTCTTGTGAAAATAATTCGTTTATAAAATATTCACTTATGATGTTTAAGTTTCCATGTATTTGTTATCAATCCGGATGTTTAAACCTCTGATGCCCCCTTATTTTAGCTAATGTACATTGTTATATGATGAATATACTAAAAATCGTGGTGTTAAAAGGCACAACTATTTCTGGCGAATCTAGATTAAATGCCCTTTAAAAATAATGCTGATTCATGGAAAACTCACAATATTGAGGAGGTAGCAATTTCTTAATACTCGATTGTAATGCAGATTGAGTCTAACGATCCTAAAATTAAAGGACAGGCAACAAAAACATGTAACATAAGCTGGAGTGTTTCTTTTCCGCTTGAATTTTAGCTTTAGCTTACAATGTATATTTATCAATTAAGATTACAGTGACCATTGTGGTGGTTGAAAATTTTCAAGCGGCATGACGCTGATGAGTCTGTCTCCATTGGAATATACTCGATAACCAGTTATGTTAGTCAGACTAGTTATTCTTTAGCTTTCTGCCTCGAGTTAAACCTAGGACCAAGTTCAGGTTAGAATAATTTTTACTAAAAACACTACGGACCTAAAAGTAAATTTGCCGGATGGTTTGTAGATATGTTACTCAAAGGGCATAAACTTGATTGAATATGTACACCAATATTGGTTGGAGTTTTTAACTATTGCTAGTGTGCACTTGTTGGCCGTCGCTAGTCCTGGTCCAGACTTCGCCATCGTATTGAAACACAGCATTAGTTTTGGCCGAAGAGCCGCTATCATTACCAGTATTGGTGTTGGGGTAGGCATACTGATCCATGTTGGCTATTCCTTACTAGGTATAGGTATTGTTATAAAAACAACACCTGTGCTTTTTCAAGTATTGAGTTATTTTGCTGCTATGTATTTACTGTATCTAGGATGGGGAGCGATAAGGAGCTCTGCGCCTAAACACTTAAATAGTGTAGAGTTTAAAAAAACAATGCACATTATTTCTGATAATAAAGCCTTTATGGTGGGATTTTTAACGAATGGCCTCAACCCAAAGGCCACCCTGTTTTTTTTATCGGTATTTGCTGTGGTCGTATCGCCAGATACGCCCAATGCAATTAAACTTGGATATGGGTTATATTTGGCCGTGGCAACAGGTATTTGGTTTTGTGTTCTGTCTTTGTTTTTAAGTTCTAAAAGAGTCAGGCTGTATATTGCTAAAAAAGGTTATTGGTTTGATAGGGGTATGGGTGTTGTATTGATTTTGTTGGCGATAAAATTGGTTATGCCTGTATAGTGCGCTTTTATAAAGTAATGCCAAAGTGATCGTTAAATAGGAATTTAAGTGGAAGAACAAAAACAGTTTAAAATACAGGGTGGCAGCCTCGAAAAGTCACTCAAGGGCGAAACCCAATTAGATCTAAAAGCGATTGCTGAAGAGGCTTGGAATTTATCAAAAAATACTAAAACAGTCGTTTTACATGGTGTGTTATTATTGTTTTTTATTGCCATCGTATTTGCTTGGGTATTGCAATCATGGTTCGGCATATCTGATTTAAGTGTTGTCCCTCAAAGTATGATGATTTCACTAAAGGTCGCAGGTATTATTGTTACTACACCTATAATAGCTACTATGTTTTTGTTAGGTATTTCACATAGTGTAGGGATCAAGCCAAGATTTTCATCTATTCTTAAAAACGTAATGGGCTCTATTCTAGTTATTTTATTGGCGCTGCTATTAGCAGCAATGTCAGACGTTGGCTCTTTTGTTGGGTCACAGATCAGTGTTTTGTTAGGTGTGGCGATGTTGTTTTATGTTAATCTTGCAACAGGTTTTTCAATCATGTTGTTGATTGAAAAAAGGCTAGCTCCGAGTCAATCTGTGATCCAGTCTTTAAAAGTGTTCCATAAATATTGGATGCCCCTTTCGGTGTTTTACCTTGTGTATTACCTGTGTTTATTTTTAGGTGCTCTGTCTTTAGGTTTTGCGTACATTTGGATTATTCCCTTTTTCATCAATATGAAAGGTATTTTATATCGTGAATTATTTGGAGTTAAAGTACTCAATGTTAAGTCACAATCAAACCCTGATGAGTCGATATTTCATGCGTGATGTTGTTAAAATATGTGTTGTCATAATTGCAGTTATAATCACCACCGTAACGTTAATTGTTTTATTACAGCAATCTAAAATTAAAGATGTTGCACAGGACATTATTAGCCTTGATGGATTGCACATACCTTCATTAGACAGCAGTACTAAACCGGTTCCTGTTTTTTCTGATTATAGTGATGTTATTGAGAAAAAACGCGCATTCTTCGCTTATTTACAACCTGAAATTCAAAGACAAAATGAAATTATTTTAAAAGAGCGGGAAATGGTATTTGCGTTACAAAAAATGATGCTGCAACAGCAAGATTTTAATCAGTATCAACAAGAGGTATTTAATCAGTTAGCAAAAAAATATCAGTTTTCAGGTGATAAAAAGTTATCTTTAGAGCAGACGTTAAAAATGTTAATAAAAAGAGTTGATACGATACCTGAGGCACTTGTTTTGGTTCAGGCTGCAAATGAGTCAGGTTGGGGAGCCTCAAGGTTTGCTCAACAGGGGTACAATTTTTTTGGACTTTGGTGTTTTAAAAAAGGCTGTGGTTTCGTACCTAAACAACGCAATGACAACGCAGTCCATGAAGTTGCAAAATTTAGAGACCTATCTCATGCGGTTATGACTTACACACGTAATCTTAATCGTCACTATGCATATAAAGACTTACGTATGATAAGACAAAATCTAAGACAGGCTGACAAGCCTGTTTCTGCAAAAGCTCTAGCTGCTGGCCTATCAAGTTACTCTGAACGGGGACAAGCATACATAGATGAATTGCTCAGCATGTTGCGAGTGAATAGAAAACATATGGATACAGCGGGTTGAAAATAACACTATTTATATTAGGGCATATGATTTTAAGTACATATGCAATCGCAGACACGTTAGAAGTACAATATTCAAGCTTTTATAGTCATGTTAAAAAACTTGATGAGCCTGACACTAACGCATTAAGATTTGCCTTTGGATTTCAACATATTGCGGAAAACCGCCTTTGTCACATCATCCGTGCTGATATAGTTACGCAAAAACAAAGATTGCCATTGACGGTTGAAAACAATGAGCGATTTACTGTGCCCAAAAATAAAATTCTTAAGATGGCTAAGGCACAAGTGGTCATTGAGTTAGATGATCAGGCCAATCGATGTGATATGTCTGTGCAGTTAGAGACGTTACCGAGCTACCTGAAGACACACTATACTCATGATGATTTGTTATTATTATTTGATCAGTATCAGGCTTTTTTTGATGGGATGGGAGGTTTTTTGTCTTTTATGATGCCCTCTGCAGAGGGTTTATCGTTTCATTTTGACCGAGAGATAAATTTACCAGAAAGTTTACAACCTTTAATGAATAAAGAGGGAACCATAGCTTTGAGTAAAGCGCGGCTAATGCAAGCTAACGGGCTAAAATTACCACATAAACCGTTACGTATCACCGCTATCATTGAAAAATAAATGTTGAATTAATGCAGGGTGGTTTACTTGTCCCTGCATCTGATCATTGGATATTATTACATTATCCTTGAGAATAAACGTCTACTTGCACCTTTACTTCGACCGCGACGCATTTGAGAACGAAGCTCTGTTCTCTTGCTAGTTAGCCAACTGTCTCTATTCACATTCGCTTCAGCGCCTCTGCGATTTTCTTCCGTTGTTCTGTACTTACAAAATTGTTTATAAGCAGCCAAATCTTGTGACAACTCTTGAATAACCAACTCAATCATGATGGCATCATCCACATAACCTAAACCTGGAATATTGTCAGGCACTAAATCTTCTGGCTCACTAAAATAGGCAAGCGAAGTTAGAATTTCATTTTTTTCATCTTCTGGCATTTGCCATTCTGGATCTTCCAAAGCTGATATAAGTGTCTCAAGAGATTCCATTCTGTGTTTAACAAAATCAGGCAAATTAGCCTGTTCCATTTCCGCACAGACGGCACGTGCTTTTTCTAATACTTCGGCAGGTGGATATTCACTGGCTTTTTCCATAGCGGCTTTCATCATTGAGCGAAAGTGCTCTAAGTCGCTGTCAGAGAGTTCGAAACTAATTTGTATTGGCATGTAAAAATTCCTTTTTTTAGTTGTTAATCATATACCTTAGAGAGCAGCCGAGAGTCTGTCAATTATACTGTTTAAATATCGTACTTAATTATTCAGCACCTAATTGATATTTAATTTGGTCTGCAATTCTATATACGCTAGCACGGCCATGTTCAATGAGCTCTTTAGCTCGGTAAAATTCCATCATACCGAAATCACGAAGTTGTGGTTCAATTAGGATATCCGGCGGATCGCCAGCTAGGCGAGAGCGTGTGACTCTTGCAGATAGAATATCTAATGAACCTGTCATCGCATTGATGATCGAAGGGGCAGGAGGTATAACAATATGCTCAGTCCCCAATATACCTTCTGTTATTTGCTGTTCGATGTTGGCAGGCTCAAGTATTTCTAAACATGCTTCAGTTAAAAATTCTGGGTCTGTAATTAAATCTTGTTCAGTTGGAGTGTCCCCATCTTTTTTAAACCATTGTTGAATTTGTTGTTGACTACGTTTAAAAAAATCTGTGGTCTTTTTTTGATTATTCCCATGATCAATTGGATTAGCGACTATAGATTGAGGTCTAAAGTCTGCACTTAAATTAACAGCAATCACCACATCAGCCCCTAACAATCTGCACATATTAACGGGCACAGGGTTGACTACCCCCCCATCAACTAACCATCTATTCTCAAATAAAAGCGGAGGAAACAAACCAGGAATAGCACATGATGCTTTAACGGCTTCAATCACAGAGCCATTCATGAAATTTACTTCTCGGCCACTGTATAAGTCAGTAGCGACAGCTGCAAAAGGTTTATGTAACTCTTCAAAAGTTTCAAAGCTAAAATTATCTTGTAGTGCTTTAAATACTTTTAAGCCACTTACTAGACCCCCTTTATGAAAACCCACCCCCATCAAAGCAAATACCTGCCAATCTGTAAGGCTTTCAACCCATTCGGATAACGCTGGTAATTTTCCTGAGGCATAAGCTGCTCCGACATAGGAGCCAATAGAGCATCCAGAAACTACATCTATTTCGATACCCATTTCTTCCAGAGCTTGGATCACTCCGATATGAGCCCACCCACGTGCTGCACCACTGCCTAATGCTAATCCGATTTTCATATAATTCCTTTAATCCTAAATATTAGTTATGACAATTGGCGCTACTATTTCAAACTTGTTCATATCGGATGAGCTCAGTTCGGGAGGATCAAAGCCAATGTCACCATTTTCAAATGGTATTGTTTGGGTTTTTAAATCAACGAAATTAAATTGAGCGTTATCTGCTAAGTGCGAAGGCACCACATTTTGTAATGCTTTTGACATGGACTCTATTCTACCGGGAAAATGCTGATGCCAATTTTGCAACATGCTTTTAATGACTTTTCTCTGGAGGTTTTCTTGAGAGCCACACAGATTACATGGAATAATAGGGAATTTAAGGTGCTGCGAATAAACAGCGATATCTTGTTCAGCGCAATAAGCTAGCGGTCTTATGACCATTTGTTTGCCATCATCACTGACCAATTTAGGAGGCATCGATTTTAGCTGCCCACCATTAAACATGTTCAGAAAAAGTGTCTCCAACATATCATCTCTATGATGTCCCAGTGCAATTTTTGTCGCTTTTAAACGGGTGGCAGTATTATATAAAATTCCTCGGCGAAGCCTTGAACATAGTGCACAAGTTGTTTTACCTTCAGGTACTTTATCTATTACAATTGAGTAAGTGTCTTCTTCAACCACTTCAAAATCTACACCAAGCTGGGTGAGGTATTCTGGTAATACGTGTTCTGGAAATCCAGGTTGTTTTTGGTCAAGATTAACCGCAATAATACTAAAAGATATAGGGGCTACTTTTTGCATATGTAGCAACATATCCAACATCGTATAGCTATCCTTTCCGCCAGATAAGCAGACCATTACTTTGTCGCCATCTTCAATCATATTAAAGTCAGCTATTGCTTTGCCAGTATGATGTCTGAGTCGTTTTTGTAACTTATCTAAGCTTCGTGTGTTTTTTTGTTTAATGCTAGCTAATTGGTTCATGAATATGGCTTATATTTTATCGACTAAAAAGGTTGCCTCATTTGGCAGGATAATTATACTGGAAAATTGGTTTCTTTCTTAACTAAACCTTTTTTTAATGGATATGTTGTTTTTATGCCTTACAGTTTAGTGATAAAAGATCTACTTTTTTCTTGGTCAAAGCAAAGTGATTTTGTTCTGAAAATACCTAATTGGCAGGTGAAAACAGGTGAGAAAGTGTTTTTATATGGTCGTTCAGGGGAAGGTAAGTCTACGCTGTTGAATTTAATTTCTGGCATTGAAAATCGTTATTCAGGCGACATAAGAGTCTTAGGTCAAGACATGACCACATTAAATCAAAGACAAAAAGATACTTTTAGAGCGAATAATATTGGGATCATCTTTCAGCAGTTCAATTTATTGCCTTATTTAACTGCAGGACAAAACATACTATTGGCTCAGCGATTTAGGAGTGTGGATAAGACACCTCATTCAGGCCAATTAGCTTCAATATGTGAACGATTAGAATTGAGCAATAATTTACTTAATCGAAAAGCAATTGAGCTAAGTGTTGGTCAACAACAACGTGTAGCTGTTGCTCGGGCATTGTATACATCGCCTGCGCTTATTATTGCCGATGAGCCCACCTCTGCGTTAGATTCTCAAACCAGAAATCAATTTATTCAACTACTTTTAGACTGTGCTAATACTTCAACGGTTGTATTTGTTAGCCACGATATGTCTTTAGCGCCACATTTTAATCAACAATTAGCGCTGGCAGATTTACAGCAACCAAAGGGTGATGTTGATGCTGCTTAAATTAGTTCTGGCAAGTTTATGGTCACGTCGGGTTATGGCTATTCTGACTTGTACATCGATTGGCATAAGCATGTTGGTGCTTATTGGTGTTGAGCATTTGCGTGCTGAAGTAAAGAACAATTTTGAACGCACTGTCTCTGGGGTAGATTTGATTGTAGGTAGCCGCACCAGTGGGATTAATTTATTATTATTTTCGGTGTTTAAAATCGGTAACCCTGCCAACAATATACAATGGAAAAGTTACCAAGATATTGTTACAAAAAATCAAGTAGCTTGGTCAGTTCCGCTTTCAATGGGAGATTCTCACCAAGGGTTTTCTGTAATTGGTACTACAGATGACTATTTCAAATATTTTAAGTACGGTGACAAACAAAATATTTCCTTTGTTCAAGGTGGACCCTTTAAACGGTTATATGAAGTAGTACTTGGTGCAAATGTTGCTAAGAATTTAGGCTACCAAATCAATCAATCGTTAGTCATGTCTCATGGAACAGGTAACGTCAGCTTTACCCATCACGACGAACATCCTTTTAGGGTGGTAGGAATATTAAAGTCCACAGGCACGCCAGCTGATCAATCTTTGTATATTCCCTTACAAAGCATCGATATTCTTCATCAAACACAACACATTCATGACGAATTGATAACGGATGTGCCTTTAGGTAAACAATATCAACCTCAGCTCAGCGCATTTTTACTTGGCAGTAAAAACAAAATAGCCATATTACGATTACAGCGAGATATTAACCAATATAAACAAGAGCCTCTTAGCGCAATTCTTCCCGCTTTGGCACTAAGAGAGCTTTGGAAGATAGTGGGTGCAGTTGAAATTAGCTTAAGGGTTATTTCATGGCTTATTTTAGCTACGGCACTCATCTGTATGACAACTATGCTGTTGGCCTCTATGAAAGAAAGGGAGAGGGAACTGGCAGTATTACGGGCGTTGGGTGCTAAGGCACACATCATTATTATACTGATTGGCACTGAAGCCTTATTGCTTACATTATTGGGTTCATTAACAGGTTATTTGTTAGTCACTGTGGGGTTATTAATTGGCCAGCCTTTACTAGAACATCACTTTGCTTTGTATATCAGCCCATATGTGGATCTGCCCTCTGCAGGACAATTCGTCTTAATAGCCGCATGTGCAGCTATTTTGTTGTCTTTTATTCCAGCATTATCGACTTATAAAAAGTCATTGCTGAATGGCCTCAAGCAATAAGTACCGTAGATAAATACCTAACATTTGACTGGTGATACAAAACCATCAGGTTTAATAGCCAATACGTCACAATTAATTTTATCTATCACATGTTCTGCGGTGTTACCTATCAGTGCCGCAGAAATCCCTTGTCGACCGACTGTTCCAAGCACCACCAACTCTGCATCTAGTTGTTTAGCGTATTTTGGTACCACGTCCTCTGGCAAGCCAATATCCACATGACAATGTGCTTTACTTATATGATGTCTATTTGCGTGAATTTGCATAGAATGCTCATGATGCTGCTTAGCCGACTCGTCATAAGCTGCAGGGTCAAATTCGGGTATTTCAATGACAATATTGGCAGGTGTGCCAGTATACGAGTTTACTAAGTGAACATTTGAAGATAATAACTTAGCAAAATGTAATGCTTGTTTAGTAATTTCTTCATTTAATGAAATGTGTTCTTTGACATTCACTCCAACGTTAATTGCAGCAATAATTTGACCTCCCAAAGGCCAGTCATGCTCTTTTACCAAGAGCACAGGAACAGGAGCTTTACGCATAATATGCCAGTCAGTAGGGGTGAAAATGACTGATTTTAATGAATCGTGTGCTTTTGTGCCTTTAACAATTAAATCGTATCCTTTAACCATGACTTCATAAATTATGCTCTCATAAGGTCGATTATGCCAAACGATCTTCACATCGATGCTCACGCCTTGAGTACTGAACTGGTCTGAGACTAAATTTACTAACCAGTCAGTTCTATCATCTATGACAGCCTGTCGCATATTTTCACGTTCGTCCATTGACAACATCGTTGTCATTTCGTAAGAAAAGTCATAGATAGTTAAGAATGCTGTAATACTGGCGCCATTAATCTTAGCTATGTCGATTGCTCTGGCCAGAGATTTTTGAGTAGGGAGTTCCGGTTCTATAACGGCTAATATCTTTTGATAATTCATACCTAACCTCTATATAAAAATAGCAAACAACAAGATTAAGCTTATGAAATTATTTAATATTATTCCAGTTAAAACATATCGAAAACGGATCTGTTTTATTGAATTGAAGCTGATATAGCTTGGAATAATTGGTTTGTAGCAAACATCATCAGTAATAAACCCATTAAAATTTTTGTTTTAGGGTTTTGAATCAGTTGTTGGATTTTATTGAACCCAGTAGCCATTAATATCATGATCGGTAAAGTGCCTAGACCAAAACCTGCCATAATAATGGCTCCTTGCAGCGCGGACCCACTTGCCAAAGACCAAGTTAGTACTGAATAAACCAATCCGCAAGGCAACCATCCCCAAATCATGCCATAGGGTAGGGCGTGTAATGGGCTTTTAAAAGGTAATAGCTTTTTAGACCAAGGGCGAATAAATTGCCAAAAATTGCGTCCAATTTTTTCAATATTACTAAGACCTTGCCACAAGCCCGCAACATAAAGGCCTAACAAAAACAGAAAAACACCGCTAACAAATTGTAAAATTACAATGCCTTGATTGATTTGTTGTGCAAACAAATACCCAGCCCAGCCAGTAATAGAGCCAGCAATGATGTAACTTATTACCCGTCCAAAATTGTATGCCAAGGTGTAAGGTAACATAGCTGAATGCTTAGGAACCGCGTAAGTAAACGCACCTACTATTCCCCCACACATACCTACGCAGTGAACCCCGCCTGCTAAACCGATTAGAAAGGCCGAAAAAAAACTTAAGTCATTTATCACTTTTTTTTGTTTCTAGCTGTGGTTTAGATGTTTTTTTAGGGAGGTCATCGTCGAACAAAATACTGCTGCCGTGACGTTCTAAATCCTCAAACTGATTAGATTTAACGGCCCAAAAAAAACACACCTATTGCGATGCTCACCAATAATATTGCAAGTGGGATCAAAACATAAATACTGCTCAAGTGTAGGCCCCTATTATTTTAGAAGTCGAGTGGAATTCACCACCACTATTAAAGAACTCAACGACATACCCAATACCGCCATCCAAGGGCTTAGTAAACCCATAACTGCCAAGGGCAATATCAATAAATTATATCCTATTGCCCAGGCTATATTTTGTTTGATTTTAGTTTTACATCTTGCAGCAATACTAAAGATTGTTTGTAACTTAGCCAATTCGTTATCAAGTAACACTATATCTGCAGAAGATTTAGCTAAATCTGAGCCTGCACCTAGAGTAATAGATACATCTGCTTGGGTTAATACTGGACCATCATTGATCCCATCACCAACCATCAACACCACGTGTTTTTTGTTCTGGGCTTCTTTAATCGTTTGTAACTTATCTTGTGGGCTTTGTTCCGCTAACCAATTATTTATTCCTAATTCTGCGGCAACGGATTTAACTATGGGTGCAATATCACCACTAATTAAATTAACATTGTAGGGTTTTAGATAATTGATTAATGCCGCACCCTGCGGCCTGAGTTTGTCGGTCAGTAAAAAACCACAAAGTAATTCATTATTTGATTGGAGAAAAACGTTACAAGCTGACATGCTTTTTGGGATCTGAATATTCATAAAAGTAGCGGCTCCTAGTTTATATAGGATCCCTTCTATTTTGCCACTGACACCTTTACCCATTTCACTTTGAAAATCACTCACTGTGAATGGTCTCTCATAGTGTCTAAATGCCTGAGCAATAGGATGAGACGAATACTGCTCTATGCTTGCCGCTATTTTAAAATAATCACTATCAGGCTGTTCACTTGGGTTAACGCACTGAGTGATTGTGAATTGCCCCTCTGTTAGGGTGCCAGTTTTATCTAAAGCAATCCAGTCCACTAATGTAATTTGCTCTAATGCATCGCCTCGCTTTAATAACACACCTTTACTGTTCAAATTAGCAATAGCACAAGATAAAGCTGAAGGTGTGGCCAGTCCTAAAGCACAGGGGCAAGTAGCGATTAATACTGCCACCATCACCCAAAGAGCCTGAGATGGGTCTATTTGTTGCCAGACGATATAACTAATACATGAAATAAGTAACACAACCCCAACAAAATATTGAGAGAACCGATCAGCTAAACTCGCGATTCTCGGCTTAGTACTCATGGCTTGAGTTTGTAATTTACTAATTTGATTAAGAGTAGAATGTTGCAAGCTTGCTGTGACTTTCACTGTCAAGGTACCTAATTGGTTTAAGCTACCTGCTAAAACTTGATCACCTGTGTATTTACTTATTAAATTAAACTCACCCGTTAACATAGCCTGATCAAGTTGTCCTTGTCCCTGGGTAATAATACCATCAACAGGAACAAGCTCACCGGCTTTAACTAAAACTAATTGATTAACCTTCAGGGACTTAGCTAACACTGAGGTTAATATTTCACCCTCTATCAAAGTAGCAGTAGTGGGCAAATACTCAAGCATATTAGCTGATGCCTGAGCCGCTTTATAACGTGCACTCTGTTCAAGATAACGACTCACTAGCAGTAAAAAAACGAACATACACAACGATTCAAAATATGTTTGACCGGTATTTTGTGCAGTAGCAAACACCCCTGATATATAAGTAATACCTAAGGCCAAAACGATAGGCACATCCATATTAAATGTGTGAGCACGTAATCCGCGAATGGCACTGGTGTAAAATTCTGAAGCTGAGTAGAGGATGACTGGAGTCGTCAATAACAGGCTGATCCAATTAAAATATTGCTTGGTTTGAAGGTCTATATGACCAAATATATCAAAAAACACACCGATGTTTAACATCATGACTTGCATCGTCATTAAGCCAGCCAGCCCCAGGCGTTTTAGAAAAGCTTTATTTTCTTGCCTGAATGTAATCTCATGTTGTTCAGGTTGAAAAGGTTTTGCGTGATAACCTATTTTTTCAATATGACTCAGGATTTGGCTAAGTTTTAGTTGCTGACTATTCCAGGTTACACTTGCTCGTCTGGCAGAAACATTCACACCGACCTTCATTATCCCATTTAATTTAGCCATTTGTTTTTCAATTAGCCAACCACATGCTGCACAATTAATACCACTAATCGTTAATTGAATTTCGCTGACATCTTCCTGACTTTCAACAAATTCTTGCAATATACTATCGTCATCAAATAATTTAAGTTTTTGTAATAACTCATTTTCGTTCTCTGATGCTTTTTCTGCAAACTCGCTTCGATAATGATAATAATCTTCCAAGCCATTGCTCACTATTGCATCTGCGACAGCGCAACATCCAAGACAACAAAAGGATTGTCGTTTTCCCAATACATCAGTGTGATAGTTATGATGAGGGTCTATATGCAAACCACAATGAAAGCACTTGAGCAGCATTGCGATTAATGTTTTAAATCGAAAGGACTGGTTTGTGGCAGTGAAACTACTTGTTGAATTTTCCAGTTTTCGTTGAATGGATGTAAACTCAATTGCCATTTACCCAAAATATCTTCTGTTAATGGCGCGCGATATACTCCATTGGCGTCACGAAACAAGGTCACTGAGAAATCCTTAAATTTTTGTGTGGAATGAAAAAAGTCTAAAGTCAGAGCTTCGCCATTTTCAGGCTCGCCGCTGATGAAAATGACTTCTACATAGTCTGAAAACACCTGAGTCTTAGTGGATATATTGAGGTTTTGAGCTTGTTGTAATTTTTGAATTTTAAGATTGATTGCTCTACCTTCTTTATAATAATCATCAATGACCATGCTGTCTTCGCCAGTAAATGCCAAATTCATCATAGTAAAGCTAAGGACCATAGATGTGAGGGGCACAATGATTAGAAACCAGGGCCAGAACTGTTTGTACCAAACTTTTTGAATATCAGATTGCATGTAAAGGAACTACTTAATGTTAAAAATATTAAAAAAGCCCCGTAAACGGGGCCTCCAGTAAATCACTTAGAAACTATTTATCCTGAGATAAACTGTATACGTATGCACTAACCAGATGGATTTTCTTTTCTCCAAGTGTCTTCTTAAATGCAGGCATGACTCCGTTACGACCATACCTAAGGGTTTCAGTGATCGACTTATCAGTGCCACCATATAACCAAATTTGGTCGGTTAAATTTGGTGCACCAATTAACTGATTACCTTTACCATCTTGACCGTGACAAGCTGCACATACAGTAAATCTTGCTTGGCCTGCATCTACCATGGTTTGTTTTAAATCAGACCTATTACTTAAACTTAGAACGTAAGCCACTAGTTCTTCGATACCATCCTCACCGTGTGCAACTAATTGGGCGGGCATCATGGCTTTACGACCGTTAATTAAGGTTTCAGTTATTTTTTCAGGTGACCCACCATATAACCAATCATCGTCAGTTAAATTTGGAAAGCCTCTTTGACCCCGGGCATCAGAGCCGTGACATTGTGAACAATTCTGACTATACAACCGTTGGCCAATTTTAAGTGCTTCTGTATCTTTCGCTAACTCAGTAATAGGTTGTTTGTAATAAGCTTCAAAGATAGGGGCAAAAAGTTCATTAGCAAATTCCACTTCTCTATCATATTGATTTATCACTCCATTGGTCTTATTGGCTTCAATGGCTGCTCTAGACTCTGCTAATGATTGAATGTTTTGGTTAGAACTTTGCCAGTTGATCAGCCCTTTATAATTGCCTAAGCCAGGATATAAAGCTAAATAAATAAGTGCCCAAACGATACAAATATAAAATAAAATCGTCCACCATCTAGGTAGCTGGTTATTGAGTTCGATGATGCCATCGAACTCATGGTGCATATCTTCACCTTCTGCGATACCTGTTTTATTGGATAAACACCAACGAAGCAATAAAAAACAACCTAATATTGACCCCAATGTAATCACAGTGATCCAGATACTCCAAAAACTACTCATCTACTTTAGACTCCCGTTTTTCTTGTTTTGGCTCATCATCAAAAATAAGCATTTCGGCCTCGTCAAAATTTGCTTTTGACTTTTTACTATAGGCCCACCAAACAATTCCAATAAAACACACGAACACTAATACAGTGTAAATACTGCCACTTATTGCATAATCCATGTTATTTCAATGCCGTGCCGAGTGACTGTAAATAAGCGATAAGTGCCACCATTTCAGTTTTACCTTGAACCGCTTCTTTAGCGCCAGCAATATCTTCATCGGTATAAGGGACACCAAAATCTTTAAATACTGATAATTTTTTTGCTGTTAACTCCCCGTCTAGAGTATTTTCCATCAACCAAGGGAAACCAGGCATATTGGATTCTGGTACTAAGTCTCTAGCATTAATCAGATGAATTCTGTGCCAATCATCACTGTATCTACCGCCAACACGCGCTAAATCTGGCCCTGTTCGTTTTGATCCCCATAAAAATGGGTGTTCCCAGACTGACTCTCCAGCTACTGAATAATGACCATATCGCTCTGTTTCAGAACGAAAAGGTCGTATCATTTGACTGTGGCAACCCACACAGCCTTCACGGATATAGATATCTCGGCCTTCCATTTGTAACGCGGTGTAAGGTGTCAAACCATCCACAGGCTCCATCAGTTGTTGTTGGTACATAAGAGGTGTAATTTGCGCCATACCACCCAAACTAATAGCAATCAGTATAAGAATGGCCAATAGGCCTACATTTTTTTCAATTAACGCATGTGCATTTTTCATAATCTGACCTCCTTAAGCCGGTTGTATTTCTGGTTCAATTGCCTTTTCTTCACTCTCACTTTTAATGGTTCTGTAAACGTTGTAAGCCATGATTAACATGCCCACCACAACTAAAACTCCCCCAATAAAGCGAACAAGATAAAATGGTTTGGAAGCTTCAAGTGATTCAACAAAACTATAAGTGAGAGTTCCGTCGGCATTTATTGCACGCCACATCAAACCTTGTAAGACACCTGACATCCACATGGCGACTATGTATAACACCACGCCAACTGTGGCCAACCAAAAGTGTACGTTGATTAACCTAATACTGTACATTCTAGGCTTATCAAATAAGACTGGAATAAGGTGATAAATAGAACCAATAGATACCATAGCAACCCAACCTAAGGCACCAGAATGCACATGACCAATAGTCCAGTCAGTATAATGTGATAATGCATTTACAGTTTTGATTGCCATCATGGGTCCTTCAAATGTCGACATGCCGTAGAAGGACAATGAAACAACAAGGAAGCGTAATACAGGATCAGTACGCAATTTATGCCATGCACCAGATAACGTCATGATACCGTTTATCATGCCGCCCCAAGAAGGTACAAATAAAATAATAGACATGGCCATTCCTAAAGACTGAGTCCAGTCGGGTAGAGCCGTATAATGTAAATGGTGTGGACCGGCCCAAATATATAGAGATATCAGCGCCCAAAAATGTACTACTGACAGACGGTACGAATAAACAGGACGCCCGGCTTGTTTAGGTACAAAGTAATACATCATGCCCAGGAAGCCAGCTGTAAGGAAAAAGCCAACCGCATTGTGCCCATACCACCACTGGATCATCGCATCTACTGCACCAGCATAAATAGAGTAAGATTTGGTCAAAGAAACAGGTATAGCCATACTATTGGCGATATGCAGAACCGCAACAGTTAACATAAATGCACCAAAAAACCAGTTAGCTACATATATATGGGAAACTTTTCTGATGACCATAGTACCGAAAAAATTGATCACGTAGGATAACCAAACTATGGTGATTAATATATCGATAGGCCATTCCAGTTCACCGTATTCTTTTGAACTGGTTAGTCCCATCGGAAGAGTGATTACAGCTAGAACAATAACAAGCTGCCAGCCCCAAAAAGTAAATGATGCTAATTTGTCGCTGAATAGCCTCACGTTGGATGTTCGCTGAACTACATACAAAGAAGTAGCAAATAAGGCACATCCGCCAAAAGCAAAAATAACCGAGTTGGTATGCAGGGGTCTTAGCCTAGAGAAAGTTAACCATGGCGTGTCAAAGTTTAACGCTGGCCAATATAGCTGAGCGGCAATTAAGACCCCTAAAGCCATACCAATAATTCCCCATACTACGGTCATCACCGCAAATTGCCGAACTACTTTATAGTTGTATTCGGGATGTGCTTGAATAGCTACACTCATTTAATGAATCTTCCACTCTTGTTAACGATAAATTTACAGGCTTATTACAAATAAAAAACAAGCATCTATTGTTTTTTATTATTATTATAAGATATTGATATTAATACAAATAAAATACAAAATCTTGATTTATTTAAGTTATATGTTTAAAAATAAAGATAAAAACATACTTGTTAATTTCTTTTTTTTTTATCACACTTATTCAGTGTTTAATCTAACTACTGAGTAAATGTGATACCTACTTTTTTTTCCAGAATATTGCTTCCTTTGCTGGTTTTCGCAGCTGCTGTCGGTATTTATTTAAATTATATCGATTTCCCTTTAAAAAATTCGGTAAAACAGTGCAACATTGATCTAACGCAAGAATGTATAGTGTTTGATCAGGGCCAACAAATTTCAGTTCAATTCCTGCAAGAGATTGAAGTAGAGGAGGAAATATCACTCACTATCACTACAACAACTGATACGAAGATCAAAAAAATGTGGGTGCAAGGTGTCAATATGTATATGGGGAAAAATGCTGTTCTTGTTGACTCTATGTACGCAAAGGAAATGAAAAAGGTTTACAACGCGCATTTATTTTTAGGCTCTTGCAGCGAACCAGAAATGAGATGGCAGTTAATTGTCCAGACAACAGATAATAATGAATTAGAGCAATCTTGGTTTTTTAATTTTTCTACAGACAGAAACAAAAAAAACTGATTAAGCACACGCTCATCCAGCTTATTTAAACCTAATTTTAGTTACATCTGTGATTGCAAGTAATTAGATAAGCCTAAACGTTTTATCAAGCCTATCTGTTGTTCAAGCCAGTGAGCATGATCCATTTCAGTGTCATCTAATAATATCAACAATATGTCTCTAGTGACATAATCCTGCTCCGTCTCACAAATGCTAATGGTATCTTTCAAGGCTTGTGCAACAGCATACTCAACACGCAAATCACTTTCTAACATCGAAGGAACATCTGTCCCTATCATCAGTCCCTCACGATTGACCATATTAGGCAAACCTTCTAAAAACAGCATACGCTCTATTAATTTTGTAGCGTGGCCCTTTTCATCATCAAATTCATGGGATATACGTTCGTATAACTTACTTAGACCCCAGTCTTGGTACATTTGAGAATGAATAAAGTATTGATCCATTGCTGCTAACTCAAAGGCGAGTAGGGTATTTAGTTGATCTATTATGACTTTTTTACCTTGCATGTTAGTTCTCCTCAACTTGGCTTTGTAAATAATTTTCTAGCCCTAAATGCCTAATTTGATATTGTTGGGTTTCAATCCAATCAATATAGTCTTCCTCGTAGCTTAAAATCGACTCAAGTAAATCACGCGATACAAAGTCTTGTAATCCTTCACATACACTGATGGATTTTTTTAATAAAGGTATTTGTAAGTTTTGAAAAGCCATATCGCAGGTCAACATTTCGACAGTTTCTTCACCTATCATTAATTTACCCAACATTTGTAAGTTAGGTAACCCCTCAAGAAATAAAATACGTTCTATTAACTGGTCGGCTTGCTTCATGTCTTTAATTGATTTTTTATAAGCTGCGTTATTTAGTTTTTTTAATCCCCAGTTATTAAACATGCGAGCATGTAAAAAATACTGATTGATAGAGGTGAGTTCGAAGGTAAGTATTTCACTTAACACCACTAATACTTCTTTATCGCCTTTCATTATAAGTAATCCGTTTGTAATAACTAATAAAGAGAATTATAGTAGTAAGTGTTATGAAAAACCACTAGTTAATAAAAAATAATCATATAAAACAGTGTGATACATAATGCTAACGATTGTCGTTTAAGTTATTATTGAGGTTTAAAGTATTGTGGTAAAAGTTGCAAACTTTCCTCAGCAAAACCTGTTCCTGCTTCTGTGAAAAAGTTAAAAACTTTGTCTGAGCCTGCATCTATAAGCGGTTGTATTTCATCTTCATAACGAGCAATTGAGGCTATTTTCCCTGCATAATTAGCATGTTGAAGTTGTTCAGTTATATTGCAAATATCTTCTATAGAAGGTAACGCTAATAAAATTAACTGTATTTGGGTTAAATCCATATTCTCCCATAAATCAACGTCCTCACCGTCTCCCACCATAGCCTGATAGCCTACGTTTTTCAGGTGTTTTATTCGAATAGGGTCAGCGTCCATTCCCCACACTTTATTACCCACTAAGTTGTTTAAGGATAAATAAGCACCTTTGCCAACCCTTCCAAGACCAATCACGATAATTTCTGCCCTAACCGGTTGTACGTAGACATCCTCAGGTAGTCTGTGTGGGCTCTCAAAAGACTTAAGACGATCTTTAAATTTGGTGTATTGGTTATGTGAGGTTTTGTAAACTAAGCCGGTTAATACAAATGAGAACGATACAGACAGCGCTAAAACCACTAACCACTCAGCACTTAACCAGCCTAAACTTACCAATAATGCTACTACAATGAGACCAAATTCACTGTAGTTTGATAACACCAGACTCGCCAAATAACTGGTGCGAGCTCTTAATTTGAAAAAAGTAAATAACGAAAAGAATAAGACAAATTTAATTGGGATAAATAGGCAAAGTATTATGGCGGTAAATATTAAATCTAGGGTTGGAAGCGCACTAAAACCAATGGTTAGAAAAAAGCCAACTAAGAACATATCTTTAAAATTCATGAGAGCTTTTGACATTTCTACCGATTTCACATGTGTCGCAATAAACATTCCGATAATTAAGGCACCTAAATCGCCTTTAATTCCTAAAGCTTCAAAAAGTTCATAACCACCTAAAGCGAACATAAATCCTGACAATATGAGTAATTCGCCATGACCTACACGAACTAAAATCATGGACCATATTGGTTTCGTGAAAAATAAAAGTAATAATAATAATGCCCAAATAGAAGGCACTTTCCCCGTAGCTATAACCAAAAAAAGCACCGCTACAATGTCCTGTATAATCAACACCCCAATTGCTAACTTGCCATGGCGAGTTTTTATTTCTCCACTTTCCTCGAGAATTTTAACGATGCAAACGGTGCTACTAAAACTTAATGAAAATGCGATTAGGGCTTGTGTTGATCCGTCTAAGTTAGTAAAAGCCGCTAAACCAAGCCAAGACACTAAAAATAATAGGAGGTTGATTAATGTTACCCATATAACTGAGTGGAAAACACTGCCTAACCAGACTTCTTTTTTATACAAATCACCTACATTAAGTTTTAAGCCAATGGTAAATAACATCAATGTTATTCCCAAATTTGCAATTGTCTGCAAGGCATCTGTTGAATGGAAACCGAGGTAATTTAAAGTAAAGCCAGCAATTAAATAACCAATCAATGGTGGTAACCCAACTAATTTCAGAGCTAAACCACAGATAAATGCGAGGAGAATAAATGCGAATTCCATGTGAACTCTATATCAATAGTGAAGGGGCTATTATGGTAACGATTTTATTTAAGAAAGCTAGTTAGACAATGCAAATGCAAGGGTTTAAGTGATAATCAATTAACTTTTGAGAAGGTTTATTTATCAATCGAATAAACTAAGCATTAACTTACCATTCGTTGACAAGAATCAATATCTCCTCGAGCAAATTCTGCACTATTAACCTCTAAAATTGTATTCAACATTAGTTATTAATATTCATTATCAGTCATTAACAAAAACTTTTTGCTTATTGTCGCATCACCTTGGATTTAATATTTAGGTGCAACTTTTAAAAAGGGACATTAATGTAATTAATATATTAAAGACCTCAGCAATATAACAATTGTAATAAAAATTAATAATTCAGAGCCAACTATCATTGTCGACTCAACAGGAATCAAAAAATGAGAATTGATAAATTTACCAGTAAATTGCAGTTAGCTTTGTCAGATGCGCAGAGCTTAGCATTGGGTAATGACAATCCAACAATTGAACCGGTACACTTATTGTTTGCCTTGCTCAATCAAGATGACGGCACTGCAAGGCCTTTGTTACATAAAGCAGATGTTGATATTAACAAACTGAGATCACAACTAGGCGAATCTTTAGAGCGCATCGCTAAGGTAGAAGACAGTAACGGAGATATTCACGTATCTAATGAACTGTCTAGATTGTTTAATCAAACGGACAAGTTAGCGCAGAAGCGTGGTGATAAATTCATTTCTAGTGACGTGTTTTTACTTGCTTGTACAGAAGACAAAGGGCAAGTCGGTAAGTTGATGCAAGAAGCTGGTGCCACTACAACCCTCATCAACAAGGCGATAGAAGATGCGACAGGTGGACAGCCTATTAATGATGTTAACGCCGAAGAACAACGTGATGCCTTAGATAAATATAGTATCGATGTTACAGAGCGAGCCGAGCAAGGCAAACTTGATCCCGTTATTGGTCGTGATGATGAGATCAGGCGTGTTATTCAAGTCTTGCAGCGTCGCTCAAAAAACAACCCCGTTTTGATTGGCGAGCCAGGGGTTGGAAAAACGGCCATCGTTGAAGGTTTAGCCCAACGTATTGTTAATGGAGAAGTACCTGAAGGTTTAAAAGGACGAAAATTATTATCTCTGGATATGGCTGCCCTGATTGCAGGTGCCAAATATAGAGGGGAGTTTGAAGAGCGTCTCAAAGCTGTTTTAAATGATGTGGCTAAACAAGAAGGCAACGTCATTTTATTTATCGACGAGATCCACACTATTGTCGGAGCAGGAAAGAGTGAGGGGGCCATGGACGCAGGCAATATGCTTAAACCTGCATTAGCAAGAGGTGAGCTTCACTGCGTGGGAGCAACAACTCTTGATGAGTACAGAAAATACATTGAAAAGGACACGGCTCTTGAGCGTCGTTTTCAGAAAGTCTTAGTTGAAGAACCTTCAGTCGAAGATACGATCGCTATTTTACGAGGTTTAAAGGAGAGGTATGAGGTGCATCATGGTGTCGCGATCAACGACTCCGCTATTGTAGCGGCTACGATGTTGTCACAGCGGTATATCACTGATCGCCAATTACCAGATAAAGCCATTGACCTAATTGATGAAGCTGGATCACGAATTAGAATGGAAATTGATTCGATGCCAGAAGTAATGGATAAGCTAGACAGACGGTTAATTCAATTAAAAATTGAACGTGAAGCACTGAAAAAAGAAACGGATGACGCGTCTAAAAAAAGATTAGACAACCTTGATGAAGAGGTAAACAGTGTAGAGTTGGAATTTGCTGATCTAAGAGAAACTTGGACGTCTGAAAAAGCGTACGTGCAAGGTGAAACACAAGTTAAGGAAGAACTTGAGCAAGCCAGAAGGGAACTTGAGGCTGCAGGAAGGGCAAGTGATCTAACCCGAATGTCTGAAATTCAATATGGAAGAATACCGGAGTTAAAAGCGAAATTAGTTGTTGCTAGTCAGAACCAAACCCAAGAGTTGACGTTACTCAGAAATAAAGTGACAGACGAAGAAATAGCGGAAGTTGTCTCGAAGTGGACAGGTATACCTGTATCAAAAATGCTGTCTGGAGAGCGTGAAAAATTGCTAAAAATGGAAGAAGCGCTTCATAGCCGAGTCATTGGACAAGAGGAGGCGATAACGGCAGTTTCAGATTCTATAAGAAGTTCAAGAGCAGGGCTGGCTGATCCACAAAGGCCAAATGGCTCCTTCTTATTTTTAGGACCAACAGGGGTTGGTAAGACTGAATTAACCAAGGCACTTGCTGAATTTTTGTTTGATACTGAGGATTCTATCGTTCGTATCGATATGTCTGAATTTATGGAAAAACATTCTGTTGCTAGGCTGGTTGGAGCACCTCCCGGATATGTCGGTTATGAAGAAGGTGGTTATCTCACTGAAGCTGTTAGACGCCGGCCTTACGCAGTTGTATTGTTAGACGAAGTCGAAAAAGCCCACCCTGATGTATTTAATATCTTGCTTCAGGTTCTTGATGATGGACGTCTGACTGATGGACAAGGACGCACGGTAGATTTTCGAAACACAGTAATAGTGATGACTTCAAATCTTGGAAGTGATTTAATTCTAGATGTTGCAGGTGAAGAAAATTATGAAGAGATAAAAACTAGAGTGTTGGAAGTAGTAGGCCAACATTTTAGACCTGAGTTTATCAATAGATTAGATGAAATGGTTGTGTTTCATCCACTCAAACAAGACCAAGTGAGACAGATAGCAAAAATACAATTAAACTATTTACATATACGCTTGGCGGAAAAGGACTTGTCATTAAATGTTTCAGAAGACGTCGTTGATGTAATTGCTGCCAAAGGTTTTGATCCAGTCTACGGAGCGAGACCCTTAAAAAGGGTCATTAAAAATAAAATTGAAAAAGAGTTAGCAAAACGCATACTTGGAGGTGAATTTAGCCCAGGGGATACCATAAACGTTGAGATGGAGGATAATATTATGACGTTCTCTAAAACAATAGCAGCTGACCTAATATAATACTTGGCGTATCGCTTACACCAATCAAAAGGAGCGCTATAAAGCCTGGTATTTGGGAATCGTGAAGGGTGAGCTATCGTCTAGTGCCGCCTGCATGTTTTTACTAGATGGTATTGGGATGGTATTGGGATGGTGCTTATTGCTAGGCCGTTGGTCAATGCTTTCAACAATGGTGTTGTCGGTCTAGTGAAAACAAGTGGCGCCGTAAATTACCTGGCCATCATCTATTACCAAAGACAAGCTGGAAAAACTTCTTCAGGCATTTATGGATGGTAGGGCAAAGCTTGTTATTCAATATGGTAATAATGAACCAAAATCTGGTACCAACGTCCAGGATGGGTAGACGCAGACCTTTTTAATTACACATTGGTGTAATTTTATTTAGTTACTTTATTATCGAGCCTGTAACAGATTCTGTGTAACTGCCATTATTTAAGATGTTTCTCGAGGCGGTCCCCGAACTCGATAATAAAGCGAACCATCGCCTGTCGCCAGTTATGAATTGGCATAGACCATTTTTTTGATGCTTCGGTAATAGCTAAGTACACCATTTTCTTAGCTGAATCGTCGCTTGGAAATATCTTTCGTTTCTTAAGTGCCTTACGGATAACGCTGTTGAGAGACTCAATCGCGTTGGTCGTATATATCGCTTTTCGGATGTCCGCAGGATAATTAAAGATAGTATTTAAGTTCTGCCAGTGTGCTCGCCATGACTTACTAATTTGCGGATATTGCTCGTCCCAGGTGTCGCTAAAACGCTCGAGTTCAAGCAAGGCTTCTTCCTCTGTACTTGAACGATACACACTCTTTAAATCAGTAGTAACAGCCTTGTAGTCTTTCCAAGAAACGTATTTAAGTGAGTTACGCACCATGTGCACGATACAAAGCTGAACATGGGTTTGTGGAAACACTGCGTTAATCGCATCAGGGAAGCCTTTGAGGCCATCTACACAGGCAATTAGGATATCTTCTACACCACGATGTTGCAGCTCAGTCAGCACACTCAACCAGAACTTAGCGCCTTCGTTCTCGGCTACCCACATGCCCATTAGCTCTTTGTGGCCTTCGGTATTAATACCAAGCGCAAGGAAGATGGATTTATTGATAACACGTTTATCTTGGCGAATTTTCACCACAAGACAATCGAGATAAATAATCGGATAAATGGGGTCGAGCGGTCGTGATTGCCATTCAACGACTTTGTCGATGACGGCGTTAGTCACTCTCGATATAAGCGTGGGTGAGATGTCTGCCCCGTACCATTCATCAAAGGCTTGAACGATTTCCCTTGTACTCATGCCTTGAGCATACAGCCAAAGAATTTTCTCATCCATGGACGTAAATCGAGACTGATTTTTTTTGACCAACTTAGGCTCAAAAGAGCCATCACGATCACGTGGTGTGTCGAGGTCGAACTCACCATCTTCCGTTTTTATACGCTTAGAGGTCATGCCATTACGACTATTTTTGACTACTGATTTAGCATGTTTCTCGTAGCCTAAATGCTCATCCATCTCAGCGTTTAATGCAGCTTCAACGGTTATTTTCTTCAGCATTCGACTGAAATCATTCAGGTCTTCTGGGGTTTTAATGCCTTTGGCCGCTTCTTTAGCGAAAGCTTCAAGTTCTTTTCTGTTCATTTGCATCTGCCTATCCTTAACTCTCAATAGAGTAATTTATGATAAGCAGTTACACAAAATTTGTTACAGCCTCTTTTTATAAATATCTGCTTTAGCCCTTGCATGAAATCCATGGGAATGGGAAAAAATGATTGTGTTACTTTTATCTCCTGCTATTTCAGTCAGTGTTTGTAAATATCTGAGTTGTAAGGCCTGAGGTTGTTTTGCCAAAGTGTTCGCTGCGCGGAGTAATTGCTCAGATGCCTCATTTTCTCCCAGTGCATGAATAACTTTAGCGCGACGGGTTCTTTCGGCTTCTGCCTGCTGGGCAATTGCGCGTATCATGCTTTCGTCCAAATCTACGTGTTTTATTTCCACGTTAGACACTTTAATCCCCCATGCGTCAGTTTGTTTATCTAAAATACTCTGTATATCAGCATTAAGTTGATCTCTTTCCGCGAGCATGTCGTCCAACTCGTGCTGACCTAAAACAGATCGCAACGTAGTTTGTGACAATTGACTAGTCGCAGCCAAAAAATCCTCTACTTGGATGATCGCCTTCTCTGGGTCAACAACTTTAAAGTAAAGCACTGCATTTACTTTTACAGATACATTATCCCTAGAAATAACATCTTGTGTAGGTACGTCCATCACAATGGTACGTAAATCAACCCGAACAATTTGCTGTATTAGCGGGATAACGATAATCAATCCCGGTCCTTTTACTTTTTGAAAGCGGCCTAAGAAAAAAATGACGCCTCTTTCATACTCTCGCAATACTTTAAAAATTGAAAAGACAAACAGGGTGATAAAAAATGCCAGTGGCATCCAAACATAGTCAAAAGTAAATGTAGTGTCCATTTTAGTGCTCCAATTGTTTTAACACATGTAATGTGAGTCCATTTATTGAGGATACGGTAACTTTATCACCGAGTATAAGGGGCTCGTTTGCTTGTACCTGCCATAACTCTCCTTGCAGTCGTGCTAAAGTGATATCTTTGTTAATTGATTCTATTTCGGCCGTTTCACCCAACAAGGATTCAATACCGCTTACCTTTTTTTGCTGACGAGATTTGAACAACATGCCAAACGTTAGAAAAACAAAGCCAATACTAGAGATTGCGACAGAAAGGATGATAGGCAAGGCAATTTGAAATGCAGGCTCAGGTGTGTCTATAAGTATGACTGAACCAATAATAAGACTCACTGCTCCAATAATACTAAATATGCCAAAGCTGGGAGAATATACTTCGGCTATCATCAACCCTATACCTAACAGAATGAGTGCCAAACCGGCATAATTTATCGGCAATACTTGAAAACCATACAATGCAGTTAGTATACAAACTGCACCAACAAGACCAAATACACCTCCCCCAGGATTTGAAAACTCAAAGATTAAGCCATAGATACCGATCAGTATTAATATGAAAGCAAAGCTAGGATTCCCAACTACTGAAAGAAATTTTTGTCGCCAATTTGCTGATATATTAACAACGTTAACGTCATTCAAATCAAGTGTGCTCTGCTGCCCGTTTATCACAACAGCGAACCCATTTAATTGTGTCAATAAATCATCTATGTCATAAGCAATAATATTAATGATGTTTGCTTCTAAGGCATCTTTCGCAGACATACTGGCTCCCGACAAAACGGCTTCAGCTGCCCACTCACGATTTCGACCTCTAAGGTCTGCAAGGCCTTCAATATAAGCAGTGGCATCGTTCACTATTTTACGTGTCATGGCATTATTATTGTCTGATTTATTGATTTGATCATCAGGTTCAGAACCTACCACAGGCAACCCGATTTGCACGGGTGTCGCAGCACCCAAATTTGTGGCTGGTGACATTGCCGCAATATGAGTTGCATACAAAATGTAAGTGCCAGCACTGGCAGCTCTAGCACCTTGTGGATGAACATATCCAACGATAGGGATATTTGAAGACAATATGCGTTTAATAATACCGCGCATTGCATTATCTAAACCACCAGGCGTATCTAGTTTCAGAATTATAAGAGTGGGTTGGATGGGAGAGTTATCACTATGGGCCAGATCAATAGAGGAAACAACATACTCCATAGTCGCCACACCTATTGGACCCCGAACATCAAGTATCCAAACGTCATTGGCAGCTGAAGACAATCGAGACACACACAAAAGTAATAAAAACATCCAAATACGCAAATAAAACATGTTTTTTACTCTAATTTTCCAACAGGTATATTGAAGAAGCTATTCGAGACTTTACTGATACTTATGTTTGGCTTTATGACACAGGTCAAAATTTAATAGATAACTCACCCGAACGTTAATGAGTAATCATTTTTAATTATTTTGTGGAAATAACTGCCCATGCTCAGGAATTCAAAGCTATTGAATATTAATATTCTAAGTTTCAGATTAATAACTTAAAAAACACCATGTTTTGGACTGCGAGCTTTCAACCCATCAGTCATAATAGTGGTTTTCGTCGCTGAAGATGACTTGATACGCTGTCTATATTTAGTAAATAGGCGCTGCATGAAACATAACACTATAAAATTGAAAGAAGATAAGTAGCTCTTTTAAGTGACAAATTTTTACATTTATTAAGATGAATTTGCTATAGACGTACATCTCATACCATCGTCCTTGAACCTGACCACCACTTTATAAAGTTGTTTTCACAAGGAACTTGAGCACTTTTATTTACGGCAATAACCCGTGGTGTATAGTCTTCAAAATGACGACTCGATTGCAATTCAATTCGATAAATAAAGCCATTCAGTGAGCCTGATATTGCTGTTTCACAATTCATTTTTTGACAAAAAATAGAGTTATCTTGATTTTCAGCATCTGCAAATTAGTTGAACTTCAATATAATCAACAGGCACGTCACCCAGATACACAGATACAACAAAGCTTGTACTATTAGAATGCTGCTCTACCCGCAAATCACCCCAGTGAATATTGTCTCCGTAGTGCACTAATTGGGTTTGCCATTGAGATAATTTATGAGCAAGTTCAATACCGTTTTCATTTCGCATTTTATAATCAGCTAGGGCAGGGAGATAAAGCTTTTCTGTGTATTCACGTAACATGCGGTTGCTACTGAATTTTGGGGTCAGGCAAGACATGCTATTACGGATCATTTGTACCCACTCAATCGGTATTCCATCTGCATCGCGACGATAAAATGCAGGTATAATTTGGTCTTCTAATAAAGTGTATAATTGTTGCGCTTCGATGTGATCCCAATCATTTTCATTGTGTTGTTCGCCGTCACCCAGTGCCCAACCCACATGAGACGTATAGGCTTCTGCCCACCATCCATCCAATTCTGAAATATTAAGCCCACCATTTACCAACACTTTCATACCACTGGTTCCACATGCTTCCCATGGACGGCGGGGGGTGTTTAGCCAAAGATCTACACCCTGAACCATATGTTGTGCCAGTCTAATATCATAATCTTCCAAAAACACTATGTGTGGTCTTACCTCGGGACGTTGCAAAAACGCAAACCATTCTTTAATAAAATGTTTGCCCTTGTTGTCTTGAGGGTGAGCTTTACCGGCTATGATGATTTGTAGTGGCATTTGGGTATTGGACAATAGATTGATTAAGCGTTGTTGATCTGTCAATAGTAAGTTTGGACGCTTATACTCAGTAAAGCGTCTGGCGAAACCCAAGGTCAGAATATTTGGATCGAGAATGGTTTGAGCCTGTTCAATGGGTTGCCCACTATTAGGTGAACGTCTTTTTTGATCGCTTAAACGACGACGAACATAATGTATTAAATCTGTACGCTGTTGTCCTCGCAAACTCCAGATTTCATTGTCGTCGAGTTTTTCAATTTTACTATTCAGACACTCTTGTGCGCCTAACCAACGGTCTTTACCGCAACTATCAGTCCATACTTTGTCGGCCAATGCTGAATCCCATGAAGGCATATGCACGCCATTGGTAACGTAACTTACGGGGATTTCAACTAATGGCCAATCGGGGTAAAGTCCAGCAAAAATCTTTTTACTGACCGCACCGTGTAATTCACTTACGCCGTTAATTCTGGCGCAAGTGCGAGCCGCTAGATAGGCCATATTAAACCGCTCATTGTTATCATCAGCAAACATTTTACCCATATTGAGTAAATGCTCAGGGTTGATCCCGAGAGTATCGGCATAGTGCTGTCCATAATGTTCCAATAAATCAGCAGGAAACGTATCAAAGGCAGCTACTACTGGCGTATGGGTAGTAAATATGTTGCCCGCGCGCGTTGCCCAAAGTGCCTGCCAAAAATTCAAGTCGTTTTTTTGCATAAAACAACGAGCACGTTCCAGCGCTGCAAACGCTGCGTGACCTTCATTTAGGTGGCATATCGTGATGTCCAGTTTCAAGGCTTCGATAACTTGCCATCCACCCACGCCTAAAACTATTTCCTGTATTAAGCGTAATTCCTCAGAGCCTGCATACAGTCGTCCGGTTATGGCTTGATCAACTGGGTTATTTAATGGGTCATTGCTGTCAAGTAAATACAGGGTCGTTCGTCCAACTTGTGCCTGCCATACTTGCAAGTATAATATTCGCCCAGGAAGAGTGATTTCAATGGTTAACCATGCTCCATCTTCAGTAATAACAGGCTGTAAGGGCAGGTTCCGTGAATCGTTGTGAGGGTACATTTCATGTTGCCAACCATCATTGTCTAAGTATTGTCGAAAATATCCTTCATCATATAATAAACCCATTCCGATCGCTGGAACTCCCAGATCACTGGCGGTTTTTAAATAATCTCCGGCTAAAATACCTAGACCACCGGCATATAGTGGCAAGGCTTCAGATAAGCCAAACTCCATACTGAAATAGGCAATCTGAGCTTGTTTACTGTTGGTAAAATACTGTTCTGCCCAACAATCTTTAGTTAGGTAGTCATTACGCGCATCTAATAAGTTGTGCAGATGTGTAGAAAAGTTTTTATCAGTATGCAGTTCAGTTAAGCGCTTTACTGATAGTTTTTGAAGAACAGCATAGGGATTACGGGTTAACATCCATGTTTTGGTATCTAAATAATTCCAAAACGTGTCTCCATCGTGGCTCCATGTCCATCGTAAATCGGTTGCCAAAGTTAAAATCTGTTTAACCAAAGGTTCTAATTCGATTGGAATATTTCGAGCAAGTAGCAACATGATTATCGATCTCTAGTTTTATGTCGACTAAGACAGTCGGTTTGCTAGGCAAAAGTCATTTGTTCATATCGACCATTGAAAGCTATGTTAAAATAACCAAAATTGCCTATGTCTGATTGGAGGATTTTTATCATTCGAGGCTTATTAATTTTAAGTCCAGGCTTTCTTGTAATATCAAATATGTTTTTATACTTATTTTTATTTTTTTGAACCCGTATCTGACTTAAGCGGGAATTATCTAGCCTACTAATTTTCAACGCTTGACTAAGATCAAAGAAAGCGGATTCCATTCTTTAGAATGAGTCCGTGTTAGTTTCTTATAGGTTACAACGGAACGCTGAGAGCCCAATTAACTATTTCATCATGGTTCATTTTTTTGTCTGTTCGCGCTAGTTCTTCGTTTTGATAAAATATACCTATGGTTTCAGCCACAGATATTCCAAGTGCAACAGCTGTATTTTTTTCGCTATCTATGTTAATTCTTGCAAGCCTAATATGTGGTTCTAATGACTGAACACAGTCGTCAAACGCCAATACCATTTTAGTGTTAGAGTTGGAAAAAAAAGACCAGAAAAGAATCATCAGTGGAATATCATTATGGCCCAAAAATTGGCCGATATTAACACTCGATAATTCTATGGTTTTCCCCATGAAAAGAACGTGATGACATTTTCCACACATAGGTTTGCGTACAATGTGTTCATATTGAAGTTTGTTGATAGCCCAACAGATTGGACATGCGATTTGAATCTGGGTGTTCATTTATACTTTTCCTCCAGGCCATTATTTGTTTTACAAACAATAGTTGCGTAATTTTTCAAGTCTGTGTCCGTATAATGCTAGATGTGTTCTATTGCCTTCCATACTGCATAAAGTGAATTTTGTTAATTGGCGCTATTAGTCCTATTAGTGCTAATACGGCTAATGTTTTTACAACTAAATTTACATACTTACCAAGTTAAGTATTGACGCCGATCAAATTTCATTTTTGTATTTTATTTAGTTTTGAAAAAGACAAAGATACATTGGGTTGGTTTATGAAAGGGTTAATGATTTGTGGGCTTTGGCTGAGCTGTTTATTTTCATCTTTTGTTTATTCGCAACAAACAGATACCGACGCCCTTCAAAATTTAAGTTGTACCAGTATTGAAGTATTTTCAAGACAAGGCTGTCCGCACTGCAAAGCAGCATATCAAGCACTGGAAAACCTTACCTCCCTGCATCCGCACCTTAGAATAAGTAAACGTGATATTCAGCAAACCGAAGCAAACTATGCACGTTTTGTCAGTCTTAATAAGACCCACAAAATAGATAAGCCCGGTGTGCCATCATTTTATATGTGTGGTCATTTTTGGGTTGGGTTTGACCAGGTATTCACACCACAGCAAATATTGAACTATTCTGGTTTAAAAACAACCGAACGCCTTGACGAAGCGGCTCCTGTAAAATCGGTGCGGATGCCGTTTTTCGGAGACATGACTGCTCAACGGTATGGTTTACCTATTTTCACTGTTGTGACGGGCTTGTTAGATGGCTTTAATCCATGTGCCATGTGGGTGTTGATGTTTCTGTTGTCAATGCTGGTCAATGTTAAAAGTCGTAAACGTATGGTCATCATAGCTGGTGCTTTTGTGTTGGTCAGCGGTGTTGTATATTTTGCTTTTATGGCTGCATGGTTAAATCTTTTTATCATTATTGGGATTTCCCGAAATGTTCAAATTTTGATTGCAACCGTTGCCATAGTGGTTGGTAGTATTAATCTGAAGGACTACTTCGCATTTAAAAAAGGGTTAAGTCTAGGAATACCTGAAACATCAAAGTCAGGTCTATATGTGAAAGTTCGTAATATTGTGCAGGCACAGAATATTACCGCAGCTCTTTTAGGGGTAGTGATGGTTGCTGTGTTGGTCAACCTTTTGGAGCTGATTTGTACTGCTGGATTACCGGCAATCTATACACAAGTGCTTACCTTACAAAAACTACAACCAATGGAATATTATGCCTATTTGCTGCTTTATAATTTGGCCTATATTTTTGATGATGCACTTATGGTCTCTGTTGTGGTGATTACATTACATAAATATAAGGTTTCTGAAAAACAAGGTCGATGGTTAAAACTGATAAGCGGTGGATTCATCATTGCTTTAGGTTTTATGTTGTTATTGATACCAGAATACCTGTTTTAAATGACTTATAGCTGTATTTTACGTCGACAGTTTATTTTAAAATCAGAATAGGATGTTATCCAGTCTAATTGTGAAACAACGAATACCGGTGACATTTTAGTCAGGCTCTCCCTTTTGTGATAAGCGTCATAGGCGAAGTACATAATTAATATTGATCATAATGTCCAAAAATCGTAAAAAGACTTTAAAAAAAACTGGCTACATATAAAAGATAACGGCATCAAATATACCTGTATAAGGTTAGTTAATAATACAGGTCGGTGTTTGATGAACATCAACATTTTTACATTAGAAACCAACAAAATAGTCATTTATTAAAAAAAACTATCTGTCTAAAAGGGTGGGATCTATGAATATAAGATTGAGTTTTAGTGCTTATTTACCAGCACAAATTGCTGCAATGGTTGATGAAATTGGCGTAAAAAAAAGCAACAATGCCTATTTTACCTTTAGTGATGCTGGGGATGTTGGCAGGTTCGTTTATTGGTTTAGGTGCAATGTTGTATGTGTTAATTAAATCAGATAACACATTAAGTTTTGCCAGTATTCAGCTTTTAGGTGGACTGGCTTTTTGCTTGGGACTTATATTAGTGGTTGTGGCGGGGGCAGAATTGTTTACCGGTAATAACTTAATTGTGATGGCATGGGCGGATAACAAGATTTCATTGTACGGGTTGCTTAGAAATTGGACGGTAGTGTGTATCGCTAATTTGTTTGGCGCGGCCGGTATGGCAACCCTCGTTTTTTTATCGGGGCACGTACTTATGAATGACGGAGCGATAGCTGAACAGTATTTGAATATCGCAGCGACTAAAAGTGACTTAACAAACACTGAGGCTTTATTTCGCGGAATACTATGTAATATTTTGGTTTGTATGGCTGTATGGATGGCAATTGCTGGTAAAACAGTCACCGACAAAGTGGTGGCAATTATCTTTCCCATAACCGCATTTGTAGCAGCTGGATTTGAGCATAGTGTGGCAAATATGTATTTTTATCCAATGGCTCTGCTGATCCAACACTTTTCAATCCTAGATATACCTGGAAGTCTCATCACATTTATAGATTTTTTTCGAAATATTTTTTTTGTGATTATAGGTAACATCATCGGTGGTAGTATTTTTGTTGGATTGGTGTACCACATTATCTATCAGCGAAAATATTGAGTTAATGAATTTTTTAGAATAAATAGCATAAGTTTGATATCCGTCAAAATAAAATTCCAAATAGTAATTTTAATAGATGTTAAATATTTAATGGCTAGGCTGACTATTTATGAGTACAACTCAGGTTAACAGCATCTGTCCTTTTTGTGGGGTAGGATGTGGTATTGCACTCGTGGCGAGTGATAACAATATCATTGCTGTACAACCTCTTAGTAAGCATCCAGTTAGTCAAGGAAAGTTGTGCGCAAAAGGCTGGAACACGCCCTTTGGCATCAGTCGTCATGGTCGATTAACGCAACCTTTAATGAAAGTAGATGGCAAGTTTAAGGTTGTGAGCTGGCAACATGCTCTAAGTCATATAGCCAAAAGTCTTAAACAGTTCATCAAAGAAAGTGGCCCTCAAAGTGTCGGCCTTATCAGTAGTGCTAGAGCAACCAACGAAGATAACTATGCGGCGCAAAAATTTGCCAGAGCCGTATTAAAAACCAATAACATCGATCATTGTGCACGTATTTGTCACAGCCCCACAGTCGCCGGTCTCAAGAAGACCTTAGGGTCGGGTGCGATGACAAATAGCATTGATGATGTGGGCAAAGCCGATGTGATATTGGTAATTGGTGCCGACCCTACTGAAAACCACGCAATAATTGGTGGGCAGATCATGAAAGCCAAGCTGAGTGGGGCAAAACTTATTGTGGTTGATCCACGTCAAACACGCCTTGCCAAAGTGGCTGACATGCACCTGCAACTTAAGATTGGAACTAATATCGCACTATTAAACGGTTTGTTGAATATTATCTTTGACCACGGTTGGCAAAACGATGATTTTATTAAACGACGCTGTGAGGGGTATGACGCTCTCAAGGCTCATGTTGCAGATTATACTGTTGAAAAAGTATCTGAAATTACCGGTATAAAAGGCGCCGACTTAGTAAAGACGGCAAAATTATATAGTCAAGCAAATGCCGCATTTCTTGCTTACGGAATGGGCATAACCCAATTCGTCAGTGGTACAAATAATGTGATAGCTGTATCAAACCTTGCGCTTGTTTGCGGCCAAATTGGCCGCGAAGGAACAGGCATTAACCCGTTACGAGGACAAAATAACGTGCAAGGTGCATGCGACATGGGATGTTTACCTAATGTTTATCCTGATTATCAAAGCGCCATTGACAAACAGGTTAGAGAAAAATTTAGTCATGCATGGCAAACAGAAGTCGCACTTTTACCGGGTTTGACATCACTAGGAATGAGTCATCAGGCACGACATGGTAACTTTAGAGGATTACTTATATTTGGTGAAGATCCAGTGGTGACTGACCCTGACCGCAATAAAGTCGCCCAGGGAATGCGGGCAATGGACTTGTTGGTGGTGATTGAACTATCGATGACAGAAACTGCTAAAATGGCGGACATCGTATTGCCTGCTGCTAGTTTTGCTGAAAAACAAGGCACATTTACTAACTGCGAACGCCGAGTTCAGTTGATCCACAAGGCCGTTGCACCTCCTGGTGAGGCGAAAATTGATTGGCAGATATTGAGCGAACTGGCAAACAAAATGGGGATGTCTGAATTAATGAATTGGCAAACAAGTGAGCAAGTTTTTGATGAAATGTGTCAATTAACCGACTCATTTAGCAGCATGTCATATCCTCGTTTAAAACAAAATAATGGCCTGCAATGGCCCTGTAACAAAGAATTTCCAGATGGTAGTCGTTGTTTACACACAACAACTTTTCCTATAGGTAAAGGTAAACTTATTCCTGTGGAATATGAATTGACCGATGAAATACCTAGTACCGATTATCCATATTGGTTTACCACCATGCGCTTGCACTTTCATTATGGTTGCGGCTCTATGACCCGAAAATCACCATTGTTAGAGCGCGAGACTCCGATTGGACTATTGTTTATTCATCCACAGGATGCATTGGACCTAGGATTGAAAAATCATCAAGGGGTGACTGTTTCTTCAAGACGTGGTTGTGTCGAAACAAGGATTGAGATCAGTCACCAAGTGAGTCCAGGTTTGTTGAGTATGCCTTATCATTTTAAAGAAGCCCCTTCCAATTTTTTGACTAATGATGCAATGGATCCGATAACAGAAATGCCAGAACTTAAAGTCTGTGCTGTCAATATCATTCCATTACCTGAAAACCAAACGCCACGCTCGTCTGTATTAAGCGATGTGGGGAGTAGTTATGACTGAAGCAAATAATATGGCTAATAAGTTATTAATTAATGACTTAGATGTTTTGAAACATCATATTGCTAAGTTTTATTCGGTAGTGCAGATCCAAAAAGATGTTAATGGTCAGGAACTGTGGACAGAGCAACTTGGTGATAAACTTGACCCTTTATTTGGTCATAATCATTTACCTTTAACTTCTCCAAAAGGTTTTTTGTTTGCTGAAAAAGAAGTTCTCTACAAATTTGATGGCGAAACCTTCGAGACCATATTGCCTCGAGTTCATCCAAAAGTTCTGTTCGGTGTTCAGGCCTGTGATTTAAGTGCTATCGCCTACCAAGATAAGTTTTTTGAGCACGACCCCTATTATCAAAAAAGACGTGAGCATATTCTTCTTGTTGGGATCGATTGTGAGTCACCGTGTGCAAACGGGTTTTGTGTTCAAGTCGATGCTGGTCCACACGTTAAAGATAATACAGCCGATTTGGTGTTGAGCCGTTTAAGTGTTGATGAAACTAATGAATCCTCTGAATGGCTAGTGATTGCCCAGACTGAAAAAGGTATTAACAGCATTAAAGGTATGATGTTAGATAAGGCCGATAACAAGCATCTAAAAAGGCGCAGAGAATTGTTTGAAAAAGTACGTTCTGAGTTTGTTGATTATAGCTATATCAGTAACGCTATTGAGTATATAAACGACAATTCAGTTCCAGCACAACTTTGGGAAGAATTAAGTGTGCGATGTATGGGGTGCTCTGGTTGTACCAATCTTTGTCCTACCTGCTCTTGTTACAGTACCTATGAAGTGGTTGAAAAAAAGACAGTCACTCCTGCATCAATATCCAATGAAGTAAAACTCGAGGTTACCCATTCTGAGACAATAAGATGTTGGGATTCCTGTCTGTTTGAAGGATTTCAAAAGGAAGCCAGTGGTCATAATCCTAGTCAAAAGGCTGCCCAAAGAGTTGAAAGATTTTGGTTTCATAAGTTTTCGGATGAATACCTACCTGAGTTCCAACGATACGGCTGTGTAGGTTGTGGACGATGCGAACAAACCTGCCCGGGCAGCATTGGAGTGCATTCGGTTATGAAAAGGATAGATCAGCAATGTTGCAACTAACACCTCAAACAATCCGTATCATTGATGTGTACGATGATGGTACTCATGCAAGGCACTTTACCTTTGAACCAAAGGGTTTTGTGCATGACGAACCGATTAGTATTGGCCAATTCTTTATGTTAACCGTACCTGGTGCAGGTCTTGCCCCTTTTACTTACACATCTATTCCTGACAAAACAGGTCGCTTTAAAGCCCTCATCAGAAATGTTGGACATTTAACCAAAAAGGTATTTTCCTTAGGAAAGGGAGATGTACTTGGATATAACGGTCCATTTGGTAGGGGATGGCCAGTAGGGCTTGTAATGCATAAAGAAGTATTAATTGTTGCAGGTGGTTGTGGGTTAGCCCCCGTAGCATCCACCATTGACTATTTGATTAAAGGTGGTTCTTCAAACTCAGTCACATTGTTATATGCTTCTTTCGACATCGCGTCACAGGTACTCAAAAAAGAAAGAGCACGTTGGTCCTCCAGCATCAATCTGTTTGAAACGCTGGAAGTAGGTGGGGTGAGCGGCCGTTCTGGTTTACCAACACAATACTTATCCCATCTATTAAACAAAAATGATAGACATCCAGACATTGTGCTTACCTGTGGGCCGGAAGCGATGATGATGGCGGTTGCTAAATCCTGTCTAGACCTAGGCTTAAAAGCGTCAGATATTTGGATGTCAATTGAACGGCGAATGCGCTGTGGGGTAGGGCTATGTGGTCATTGCTATGTGGCCAATAGTTATGCATGCAAACAAGGGCCTACTTATCGTTATGATGAGTTTGTAGCGCTTGAAAACAAAACCGTAGCCTTCGAAAAGCATCAAGGTTTATTTCAGTATTGCTAAGTGCAATGCTGTTTTGATAATATTCAACGTTTTCAAGACTTGTGCGATAACACTATTAGTACTGACTATAATAATTAAACACAATAACAGTCATAGAGGTTTCTGTAACAAAAGAACATAACCCCTGATAATGAAAAAGCTCCACGAACGCGAGTTTCTTGAAAGGTCTCACGCACACTAAGCCTTAACGCTATGTGCTGTTAGTCAAGAAGATGCCCTGAACTCAATCTCATAACGCTCAGCACCATCAGGTGCTGTTGCTATCTTATACAATGAGTAGATACCACCTATCAAAATACAGACAACCATCATTAGGTATAACCATCCTTCTAGTTTCTTCATGAGCAATATCCTTATTGTTAGTGAGTAATGTTGGTGAGTAGTAGTAAATAGGTTTGTGAATAGGTTAGTTATAGTCTTTGATTGGCAAGGTTGCTTTTAATTTCCCTATATTTTTTAATGCTTTTAATCATAAATACTTACATAGGCCCTAGAACCTAGCCGTTAATTGCTGTGGCTCTCGGTTGTTTACACTCCACACTTTAGAGGGATGAATCGTGCAAGCTGCACTAGATGCAGGTAGTAGTCACCACCAGTCTCTGGCTTTTAATCAGAAAGACTTACGCGCACGAGACTGTGAAACGTGTGATAGTTAAGAATATAGCCCTGACTGCGTATGCTACGTTTTCTACAGCACCTTCTACGGCAAGTTTACTGGGAAAGCTTACGGGCCCCTTTGGCGCAATACTCAATTGATTCAGAACTAATTTTTTGTATTTTCTCAATAACCTTATCTACCGTTGCATAGATTTTTGTTTCTACTTTAACTTTGGATTTCGCGGGATAAGACCCCCTGAATCTTCTAACTGGCATGAACCCCGTTTTTCCGCTTCGTATCGTTGCCAATTCCTGAAGTTCAATATCCATTCTTATATCAAAAATATTATCTCTATACATACCAATTGCTTGGGTGACTCTCGCGATTACATCAAAACGGTATGGTGCATCTTTCCAATCAACTGTCTTTATGGAAAGCCGCTTCTCTAATTTATCACTCAGTAGGGTCACAAGGTTTTTAGGTACTCTCCCATCATAATCAAGTGATTTATCAACATCATCTCCTGTAACCAAGCTTGCTATATAATCCTTTTCAGATTCGCTTGCTTCTAGAGGATCAAAAAAGTGAGTAGGTATTGTGACGCTAATAGTAGCTTCCTTAGCCTTATAAAAGGATCGGAGTACATCTATGTACTAATCGTTATATGCGCAGAACAATCCTCATCTGGTCGCGTGCTAAAGAACTTGAAGGTGAAACCACCAGATTTTGATATGCATCAATACATCACTAAAAACTCACGTTAGAATTTAGATACGGTTGCTACAAAAAATAGCACTCAGAAGTTTTAAAGTCTAAAGATTATAAAGGACTCAGTAACGAAGTAGGCAAAGACGGTGTCCAAGACCGTCTTATCACAAAAGATTTATAAGGAATATAAAACTGTGAAAACGAATTCTAGCCCTAGTATTGAAAACAAAATAAATACCTATTCCTCATCCAATAAAGAAGTAAATCCTTATTGGCCAAAAGCTCTGGTCATACCATCATCTATAAATAGTAGGCCTGAACAGAAGAAACCTAAATCCTCCCTTTTTTTAAAATTAAGTAAGGCCTTAAAAAGTAAATTTATTTGTAATGATTCTCAGGCAAAATAAATGACTTGTATCTCATCAGTAGTTTCACAATACCTATGTTGACTCATTTTCTTTGTTTAAATGTGACGGCTATATGATTAGTCAGTCACTATTTGATGTCATAATTTAGAACGTGAATGCAGATATTAATGATAGCAATTGACTTAAAATACAAACAATTAATCATAAAGACATTATCTAAGAATTAATATTATGTATATTGTGACATTTCAGCCTATCAACTTTTGGCTATTATTTGGTATATTTTGACTCGGATCATTTCTTCTGTTTTGAACTGTATTTTAATTAAAGTGTATTGATTATTCATACAATTAAATATCGTGATTACTTTAATTTTAGCTGACCCAAAGCTCGCCTTTGTGGTGTCAGAATTCTGCTGAGCAGACTAAGAAGTTTTGTTTGGCATTCTTGGATAAATCTAAGAACAATCAATCGGCTAATGACACAAATGATACATATTGTGTGAGATCAATGCATTATTTTATATGAACTTGCGGAGTCTCGGTTAAACCTGAACTAGAGTTTGGTAGAGCGCACCGGAACATCGATTTCCCTTTACCCAACTGTGTTAATTTGGGATTCAAAAAATAGATGTAGAGACCTGATACAAAGCACTATTCCTGATCCGCCATATTATAATTGGTTGGGCTAAATTCAATAAAAAAGCGCAAATTTGATTAAAAATCGATTTTGCAAATGTACTGGATTTTTTATGTTAAAAACACTTTCACTGTTATTACAGCAAGCGACACAAAACGTGCAACTTATAACCGCCAAAAAAGCAGCTCTAGACCGCCTTAATAACAAAGGACTACTGATAGATGTGAGGGAATCAGCAGAACATTTCGCATCACCTGCTGTCGGTGCGATCAATATACCTCGAGGTGTACTAGAAATAAAAATGTTAGAAATAGAAAAAGATCCAACACGACCTATTTATCTTCATTGTGCATCTTCGCTGCGCGCTGCATTAGCGGCCGAACAATTAGCCAGAGTTGGCTATACAAATGTCAGCGTAATTAGTTGTAAGATGGATGAAGTACATAAGATGTACCAGTATTCAGAGGAATCACTCTAGGGTAGTAAAACTTCTCCTTTGTCTGCATAACATTTATTTATACTTAGTAAAATATCTACAGTTGATTCGGTTTTCCAAAAATTTTTATATCTTCAGTATCGCTGACACCTTTACTAATTAAAAACTAATATAAACATTTTTTGAAAATTTTGAAATTGCCCTGGCTGGAAGAGATTTCACAGATTTAAATTAAGGTAACTATCTCAAATATTTCTATATGGTGCATTAAACCCAAAAGTAAATGAGTGCCGTTTTTTTAAACACAAATCCAGAGCCACATACTCATTTTAGAATGTCATTAATCCATTATGGGATGTGGCTTTTAGTTTTAATTTTGATACAGATCAAATTTCCTGGAGCATGTTTGATTAGGCTAACTAGAGCTTCTTGGAAAATTGGAATGAGTATGGATTATGTCACGATTAAGAAAGGGACAAGTAGACAAGACAAGCCACCAAATATGCAAAGTTATCAGGAAAGTTATATTGATTTTAATTGGCAACAGGCCAATGCGTTAATTAAGGGTTACAAAAACGGTATAAATATTGGTTACGAAGCTGTCGATCGCCATGTTGAAGAAGGTTACGGTGATCAAACTGCGTTAATTTTTTTAGGTAAAAAAGACCAAAGGCATATTTTATCGTATCGCCAGCTGCAACAAAATAGCAACCAGTTTGCTAATCTTCTGAATGACTTTCAGATTGAAAAGGGGCACTTACTGTGTAGTTTGACCGATCGAAGCCCGATAATGTATACGGCTATAATGGGGTGTTTAAAATCTGGCGTAGTGTTCAGTCCATTATTTGCTGCATTTGGGCCAGAGCCAATAAAATCTCGCATGAAAATAGGCGGCGCCAGAGTACTACTTACAAGCGCTCGGCTTTATCGTAAAAAAATAGCGCCTTGGCGCGATGAATTAAAGTCTTTAAAACAGGTGTTACTTTATGACTGTAAAGGCCAATGTCCTGAGGGTTGTGTTGACTTAGACCTTGTATTAAAACAACACAGTGATGCATACCAAATATGTGAAACAAGCTCAAAAGATACGGCTCTTTTACACTTCACAAGTGGCACAACCGGTAAACCCAAAGGCGTGGTTCATGTGCATGAAGCAGTCATTTATCATAAATATTCAGGCTACTGTGCGCTGGATATTCATCCTCAAGATATTTACTGGTGTACCGCTGATCCAGGCTGGGTAACGGGTATTTCTTACGGTGTCATTTCGCCATTATGTAACCGCGCCACACTTGTCGTTGACAATGCTGAATTTGACCCAGTTCGATGGTATAGCATTTTGGAAGCAGAAAAAGTCAATATTTGGTATACCGCGCCTACCGCTATTCGGATGTTAATGAAGTCAGGTAACGAATTGTGCCAAGATTATGATTTATCAGTACTGCGCTTTTTGGCAAGTGTAGGAGAACCCCTTAATCCAGAAGTAGTAGTTTGGAGCCAAGAGTACCTAGGCAAACCTTTTCATGATAATTGGTGGCAAACAGAAACTGGTGGGATCATGTTGGCCAACTTTATTGGTGAAAATGTTAAGCCTGGTTCAATGGGCAGACCATTACCAGGTATTGAAGCCGCAATTATTAAGACAGATGACCAAGGAAATATCATCAGAGTTACCACACCTGGTGAATCGGGAGAGTTAGCATTTAAAAAAGGTTGGCCATCCATGTTCCGTAATTATCTGCACGAAACTGAACGATATCAAAGTTGCTTTAAAGGTGATTGGTACCTCAGTGGTGACTTAGCCTATCAGGATGAGGACGGGTATTTTTGGTTTGTGGGTCGTAGTTCAGACTTAATTAAATCTGCGGGTCATTTGATTGGTCCGTTTGAAGTTGAGAGTGCATTAATAGAACATCCTGCCGTTGTTGAAGCTGGGGTCATTGGCATACCTGACCCAGTTGCAGGAGAAATAGTTAAAGCTTTTGTGTCACTCAAATTTGGTTGCGTACCCGACTCTGATTTAATTAAAAGCATCATGGCCCATGCTCGCAAAAAATTGGGCTCTGCTTTAGCGCCAAGAGAAATTGTCGTTAAACAAAATATACCTAAAACCCGTAGTGGAAAAATTATGCGAAGATTGTTAAAAGCGCGCGAACTTGGCTTGCCCGAAGGTGATATTTCCACTTTAGAAAGTGACGAAAGCGATAGCATAAAAATAAGCAATGAAGACTAGCTAAATGAAGAAAAAACAATATGAATATTGAAAACAGTAAAGTCCATATGGACATCGCACACTTGCAATTCTTGTTCAAACAAATGTTACGCATCAGGCGTTTCGAAGAGAAGTGTGCCGAACTCTACACCCAAGAAAAAATCCGTGGCTTTTTACACCTCTACATAGGTGAAGAGGCTGTTGCAGTAGGTGTGATGCAAGCATTAAAAGCTGAGGATGCAGTATTTGCCCACTTACCGAGAACATGGTCATGCCTTAGCCCGCGGTTTAAGTATGGATAAAGTGATGGCTGAAATGTTTGGTAAAGTCACAGGCAGCAGCAGAGGCCGAGGTGGATCAATGCATATTTTTGATGTGGAAAAAGCGATTTTATGGAGGCAATGCCATTGTTGCTGGAGCCCTACCATTAGCGGTTGGTTTAGCTTTAGCCAATAAAATGCAGAAAAAAAATGATGTTGGTGGTATGTTTTTTTGGTGAAGGTGCGGGTAGCAGAAGGGGAATTTCACGAGAGCCTTAATTTAGCTCAGCTGTGGCAACTACCCATCTTATTTGTGTGTTGAAAATAACGGCTATGCCATGGGGCACTGCTCTGGCAATTTCAGAGTCGGAGCAACACATATTTCGTAAAGCACAAAGTTACGGTTTAATGTCACATGCTGTTGATGGAATGAATGTGGTCGAGGTCGAATCAGCTGCGACCCAATACTGTCAAAGAATTCGAAAAGGTGGTGGACCCTGTTTATTGGAGTGTAATACTTATCGTTTTCGTGGTCATTCGATGTTTGATACTCAGCTTTATCGTGAGTCTGATGAAGTAGAAGCATGGAAAAGCAAAGGCCCGATTATGAAGTTACAACGATGGCTTGAAGTGAACGGAAAGCTAAGTAGCGCTGAATTAAAACTGATTGAAGATCATGTGGCAGAAGAAATTAACCTGTCTGTATCTTTTGCCGAGTGTAGCGAGATAGAAGATATATCTGACTTATATCTTGGGGTTTATGCGGAGTCAGGATCTTGAAAAATAAAACTTTAACGTATCGAGAGGCACTCAAAACAGCCATTGGTGAAGCCATGCGTAACGATGAACGTGTTTTTCTGATGGGCGAAGATGTAGGTAACTACGGTGGTTGTTATGCTGTATCAAAGGGGCTATCAGAGGAATTTGGATCTGACAGAGTGATTGATACTCCCTTATCTGAATCAGGCTTTGTTGGCGCTGGTATAGGGGCGGCTATAGGTGGAATGCGTCCGATAGTCGAAGTGATGACTGTTAACTTTAGTTTGTTGGCACTCGACCAAATTGTTAACAATGCAGCCACGTTACGGCATATGTCTGGGAATCAAATTGGTGTGGCCTTTGGTTATACGTATGGCCACTGGGTTCCGGCAAACAATTAGCTGCACAGCATTCCCATAGCTTAGAAAATTGGTATGCACATGTTCCAGGCATCAAAGTACTCGCACCTGCTACAGTGGCAGATGCTCGCTATATGCTCCGTATGGCTCTGAAAGATCCAGACCCTGTCATACTCTTTTGAACATGTTATGTTGTATAACGCGACTGCTGCAATTCCAAAGCCTGAAGATTGGCCCAGATATGCATCAAGCGTGGGTCAGAAAAGGTGGTAATGATATAAGCTTAGTTACTTACGGTGGTTCGCTTTCAAAGACATTGCAAGCTGCCGGTGAATTAGAGGAGCAGGGTATAAGTGCAGAGGTCGTTGACCTAAGGTGTTTGCGCCCCCTTGATACTCAAACCTTGTTTAAATCGGTGAATAAAACCCATCGTGTATTAGTGATTGACGAGGGGTGGCGTACCGGAAGCTTAGCAAGCGAAATATGCGCACTAGTAGCAGAGCATTGTTTTTGGTCGCTGGATGCACCACCAAACCGAATCTGCAGTAAAGAAGTCCCTATTCCTTATTCGCAACACTTAGAACGCGCCGCCACACCACAAGTTGCCACAAATAGTCGAGGCCGCTTTGGTATTGTTGAACCGAGATGTTGCATAATGAAAATACTCACTATGCCATCTTTTGGCGCTGACATGGCTGTGGGCACTATTGTTAAATGAGAACGTGAAACCTGGCGACTCAGTATCTAAAGGCGATATTATTGCCAGCATTGAAACCATGAAAGGTCTTATTGATATGGAGGTGTTTGACGACGGTATCATTGTTACATTATTGGCGGGGTGAGGGGGATGAATTAGAAATTGGTTGTCCTATTGCAGAACTTCAGCTAAAAAATGAAGAAGATTCAAACAATAACCCTGAACAAATAATGGAAAGTGTTGTGCCGCATAGTCTTGAAGTTGATTCCAATAGAGCTGTTAGTCAAGAGATTGCTGGCCACTCATCAGATAGTCAACATGTTGAAGGTAAAGTGAGGAGGGTGCCCACAGACGTAGAAGAAAAAAGCAGTTATAGCCTAAATACTAAACGACCAAAAATATCCCCCGCAGCACGCAACAAAGCAGAACACTTAGGCATTGATTGGCGTCAACTTCCTCAAGGAACAGGGCCAGATGGCGCTGTGTTGTTAGATGATATTAATATTGCAGATAAACGACCTACAGAACCAGCATCAGATAACGTTAAAGACTCTAACGATATGATGCGAGAAGCCATTGCTTTGACTGTCAGTCGTTCAAAGCGAGATATTCCTCATTATTATCTGCAATTAGATATGTTGCTAGACAACACATTAAATTGGTTGAGCCACCACAATGTAGAACTGCCCCCCTAGTCAACGCATATTGAGCAATGCGGTTATCTATTCAGCTATTGCTCGTGCATTAACGGCGTTTCCTGCGTTTAATGGTTTTTATCGCGACGGACATTATCAGCCATCAGACTCTATACATTTGGGTAATGCAATTAGTTTGCGACAAGGCGGTTTGATGGTTGTAGCAATCCATGATGCGCAACGCCTAGGGCTGGTCGAGTTGATGGAAAAAATCAAAGATCAAGTAAATAGAGCCAGAAATGGAGGGGCTACGCATGTCTGAAATGCAAGATGCGACAGTCACCGTATCTAATCTTGGAGACAGAGGCTCAGACACTATTCAAAGTATTATTTTCCCGCCTCAGGTGGCCTATAATTGGTATAGGAAGGCCGCGCATTGTGCCCTGGGTAATCGATAAACAGGGTGACTAGTGCAACCATTGTCAGCATGAGTCTTGCCGCAGATCATCGAGTCAGTGATGGTCATTCTGGGGCCCGCTTACTCAACAAAATTAATGCACTTTTACAAACACCTGAGAGACTAGTATGAATAACAACCAATCATTGAAAGACCTAGTGTGTAAGCTAATATTAAATATTGCACCTGAAGCAGATGTGCAGCATCTCGATCCTAACGAGGAATTAAGAGAAGAGCTTGATTTAGACTCGATGGATTTTATGAACCTACTGGATTTAATCGTAAAAGAAACCGGTGGTGAATGTGCGCTGAGAGTGATTATGCAAAAGTGAATTCCTTACAATCTTTGAGTGAATATATTGACAGGCCGAAAATAGTTTATTTTTAAAGTGATGGTGAGCTTCAAACAATATAAAAATTTATCAACTCATGCCCATGGGCCTTAATTAATTCAGCAGTCTGACCAATTTGATTAAGACCCTTGAGAATTTTTTCATTATTTATAGCAAAATTTTTTAGGAACCTGTCTTGGTAGCTTCTCAAAATTTTTACTCGTCATAACTGTTGTTATTAATCCTTCCCCAAATTAGCCCTTAGACGTTCTTTTAAAGATACGAGTACTTAATGAAAGCTCAACACATTTGGTGTTGGTATTGGCTGTAGTACTCAAAAAAGTGTAACGCCAGAAAATACAAGACCCAAATTACAATCAACTAAGTGTAATCTTCTTTTTTACATGACTTTCCAAGGCGAATATCATATTTCTGGGTGAGTGATAACCATAGAATTAGGCTCTGATTTTTTAAATTTAGATTTGTTTTTAGACAATAAGACACAGTCATAACTATAAAACGCTGCATGGATATATTAAGCCTTCATCTTACTACTTTTTGATCTCTGTCAATTTTTTTGAGGGGCCCACGGCATACGCCTAATGAAGAGTTTACTTTAATGCTAGAAAATTAGGGAGAGTTAGCATGAGCCATGGAACCACACTATTTAAAAAAACCTCTATTGCTCTGGGGATAGTTACTTTAGTAAGTACAAAATTTGTTTCTGCCGCTAGTTGGAGTAGTGGAGACTGGTCTGTTAGCTTTGATTCCAATTTTTCACTTGGCACCAGTATTAGAACAGAAACACGTGACTTATCACTAGTTGGAAACAGTAACCAATCACAATTTGACTGGACTGGTTATAATCCAGCCACTAACCCTTTATACAGCCCAGCACAAGTGTGGGCACAAGCCGACGGGGCTTATTCTACTAATGGTGATTTGGGCAACCTTAACTTCGACAAGAATAATACCATTTCTACTCTGTTTAAAGGGGTACACGAATTAGACCTACAGTATCAAGATATGGGGGTGTTTTTACGGGGAATGTATTTTTATGATATGGAGTTGAAAGACAAAACACGGGATTGGCAAAATCCTATTACTGCACAAACACAGGACCCTTGTGAGTCGCCAACGGCTAGTGATGAGTTATGTTCAGATGTGCGTTTGTTAGATGCATTTTTTTATTCTGACTTCTACCTAGGGGATGTTCCAGTGAGCTTGCGAATTGGTCAGCAGGTTATCAGTTGGGGAGAAAGTACCTTTATTCAGCACGGTATTAATACTATCAATCCAGTCGATGTTTCTAGGGCACTGGCACCAGGTGCTGAGTTAAAAGAAGTGTTTATTCCAATTGGAACTGTCTTTGCTTCTTTTGGATTAACAGATGAATTCAGTGTGTCTGTTTATTATCAATATGAGTGGGAACGTAGTCGTTTACCGCAAGCGGGGAGTTACTTTGCAACCAATGACTTTGCAGGTGAAGGTGGGCAAAGTAGCAATATTCAACTTGGCTTTAGTGGCAACCCAGATATTGATTTAGACATTTTATTGGCTAGTCTTAATGGCTTAGGTGATGCGCTTCGCCTGGGTGCCGATGCATCATTAATTGGTCTGGCTTATCTGGCTAATTCAACTAAAGTTGCATTAAGAGGCTATAGCGACAGTGCCCACGATGATGCAGATGATGATGGGCAATATGGTATCAAACTGTCATATTTCGCTGAAAATATGAATGAAACTGAGTTTGGTTTATATCTGATTAATTACCATAGTCAACGTCCTTTGATTTCTGGTGTAGCCTCAAATTTCACTTCTGCTGCTATTGGTGCTGATTTGGGATATATCGCAGGGCAAGAACTCACTAAGGACAATGTAACGGACCTCCAAGCCTTTACAAAAACACGTTTTGTCTACCCTGAAGATATTAAATTATATGGATTGAGCTTTAATACTAATTTGGGGGATACCGCTTTGGCGGGAGAGATTGCATATCGTGTGGATGAACCCTTACAGATAGATGATGTGGAGTTGTTATATGCCGCCATGCCTCAACAACTAGCCATTGCTGGTATTGCCCCACCATATGCGGGTATTTCTCAACTTGATAATTATCTGGGGTATGTGGTTGGGCCCGGCGAGACAGCCCAAGGGTATTTAACTTCAGATACAGTACAAATTCAGGCCACGGCTACTCATATATTTGGCCCTGTGTTAGGCACTGATAATCTAGTGATTTTAGCAGAGCTGGGTTACGTAAGTATTGAAGATTTTCCTGACCCCAATTTAATTCGTTTAAATGGTCCAGGAACAGCGCGTAGCCCCTCACTTCAACCTACAGCTGACGGGGATCCTCGAACTGCATTGCATACAATAATATCGAACGGCCCTGAACTTAATCCCTTCCCAACTAACAGTGCTTGGGGTTACAGACTATTAGCCAATGTTACTTTTAATAATGTGTTTGCAGGAATTAACATCAACAACAGGTTCACTTTTGCACATGATGTTGATGGCATTACCCCAGACCCCATGTTTTTGTTTGTTGAAGGACGAAAATCGGCCAGTGCTTCTGTAACGTTTGACTACCTGAATAAATGGTCTGCAACAGCTGGTTATAACGCTTTTTGGGGAGGAATAGGTACTACCAATGCTCTCTCAGATCGTGATTTTGTTTCTTTTAACCTTAAATATTCAATATAGGACGTCAAATCATGATGAAGAAAATAAATCTGGTTTTTGCCGCTTTAACCCTCACAATTGGCGCAAGTCATATACAAGCAAAAGTCTCTGAAGAAGAAGCAGCAAAGCTAGGTAACGAACTTACACCTTTAGGCGGGGACAAATCTGGCAATGCTGATGGTAGTATTCCCCCTTGGACTGGGGGTATTACCAGCCCACCCGGGGGATATCAGCCAGGTGATAACCATCCCAACCCTTATCCTGATGACAAACTGTTATTTGAAATAACAGGGGCAAATTATAAAGAATACACTGATTTTTTGAGTGATGGCCAACAAGTATTATTTGAAACATACCCCGACACTTATAAGCTACCTATTTATCCTAGTCGTCGCTCTGCTTCATCACCACAGTTTGTTTATGATGCCACTAAAAAAAACGCACTCAGTGCTGAATTAGTACAAGGAGGAAACGGTATTAAAAATGCTATTATTGGTATTCCTTTTCCTATTCCCACAAGTGGTGTGGAGGTAATTTGGAATCATATATTACGTTATCGCGGAGAAACCATTAAACGTTTTGCTGGCCAAGCTTCACCGACCGCTAGTGGAGACTATAATATTATTGGTTTTGAAGATGTGTTGCTAGTCAAGTATTCAGCTAAAGAAGCCACTGCCGATCAATTGTTTGAAGAAAATATTTTGATGAAGTTTAAGCAAAAAATTACTTCGCCAGCGCGTCTGGCTGGTACTGCATTGTTGGTGCACGAAACGATGGATCAGGTTAGAGATCCTCGCCAGGCATGGACTTATAATACGGGCCAGCGTCGCGTTAGAAGAGCACCTAACATTGCTTATGATGCCCCGGGAACTGCTGCTGATGGATTAAGAACCACTGACGATTTTGATATGTTTAATGGTGCACCAGACAGATATAATTGGGAATTAAAAGGTAAAAAAGAAATGTATGTGGCCTATAACAATTATCAGTTACACAGCAGCAGTGTAAAGTACGCTGATATACTTAAGCCTAGGCATATTAATCCAGATTTAACGCGTTTTGAGAAGCATAGAGTATGGGTGGTAGAAGCCACATTAAAAGATGAGTTTAGGCATATCTACCATAAACGCATTTTTTATATAGACGAAGATAGTTGGCAAGTTCAACTTGCTGATATGTATGATAGTCGAAACGAAATATATCGGGTGGCCATTGCATATGGCATTAATTATTACGAAGTGCCAGCACAATGGTCAACCCTAGATGTTTTACATGATCTTAACTCTCGTCGTTATTTAGCATTAGGCTTAGACAATCAAGAAAACATGTACCAGTTTGGCATTGAATTAGATGACCGCGAGTTTACGCCCCAAGCATTGCGCCGTGAAGGAAAGCGTTAAGTCATCTAAAATGGTGGCAATGCCAACCGTTTTTTTATTCATAAAGAAGCCTCATATGAAAATAAGAACAGCTAGTTTTATCGCGGTCATATTATTCATCACCCCTTCCTTGGCTAAGGTTGACGTGCAATCTTATCCAGCCCCCTTAGTATCTAGCTCACTGCTTCTAGATATTGCTCAGTCCGACTCACGGCTGATTGCTGTGGGGGAAAGAGGGCATGTTTTATTATCAAAACACACTCAGGATTGGTCTCAGGTTGTAGTCCCTAGTTTAGCCACTTTGACCGCTGTCGACTTTAATGGAGATAAAGGCTGGGCAGTGGGTCACGACACCACTATTTTGATGACGAACGATGCTGGTGTGAGTTGGTCATTGCAATACTACACGCCACAAATAGAACGTCCCTTGTTGGATGTTCATTTTTTTAATGCTAACCATGGTATTACTATCGGCGCGTATGGCACTTTTCTAAGAACCCAAGATGGCGGTGCAAGTTGGGTATCTGAAATACATTCAGAATTTTTGAGTCAGGACGATCTCGATTATTTAGAAGAAATTAGATTAGAGGACGAAGCCTTTTATATAGAGGAATTAGCCTCAATTTCACCTCACTTAAACAGCGTTTCACAAAGCGGTGAACGATTATATCTGGCTGGAGAAGCAGGGCTGTTGGCCATAAGTGATGACATGGGACATACCTGGCAGCGTATGGATATTGATTACTACGGTTCTTTTTTTGACTTCGCTAAAACCGAGTCAGGCAGAGTTTTCGCTGCGGGTCTTCGTGGTCATTTATTTGAGTTGGACCATGATAAACAACAATGGAATACGATTAATTCCGGTAGCACCTCTTCTCTTAACGCCATTATTTCTATTGATGAAAAAAACTCGATGATTTTAGGTAATAATGGTGCCCGGGTTCGTATCTCAGAAACACAAGTAACTTATACCCAAAGTGATGATGGAAAAGCGATCCTCAATGGTGTTTTTCAAGACGGGCAGGTTGTTGTGGTCACAGAAATTGGTATTAAATATATACACAAGGATTTGTAATTCGCCATGTCTACAATCATCAATTTTACCGAGTCACTCATTTTTAGAAACAGACTGATCGTTATTTTTATATTTTTAATCGCTACCCTGTTTCTAATTTACCAAGCATCACAGCTTAAATTAGCGGCTGGTTTTACTAAAAATATTCCCTTGACCCATGAATATATGCGTAATTATATGAAACATGCTAAAGACTTTGGCGGGGCAAATAATGTATTAGTATCGGTGTGTGACAAGGATGGGGATATTTTCAATGCAGCGTTTTTTAATACCCTAAAAGAGGTACATGACCAGCTGTTTTTTATTAATGGTGTAGACCGCTCTTTGGTTAAATCTTTGTTCTCTTCGTCTACACGATTTACCGAAATTGTTGAAGGCGGGTTTGCAGGCGGTCCAGTGATACCTGCTGATTTTAAAGCGACCAATCCGGCAGCCTTACAAACCGTTTCCCAGAATATAAATAAAGCAGGAATTGTTGGACGATTGGTGTCTGATGATTTTAAGTGTGCGATGGTTACCGCGCAATTACTGGAACTGGATCCCGATACAGGGAAAAAGCTAGACTCCTTGGAAATTGCTGAAGAACTTGAACAACAAGTGCGCGTTAAATTTGAAAACGAACGGGTCAGTATTCATATTATCGGCTTCGCCAAAATGATTGGCGATGTGGCTAAAGGTGCACAAGGTGTGTTGGTGTTTTTCGCCATCGCCATCGCTATCACTGCGGTTCTGGTATTTTTCTTTTGCAAATCAATGATGTTAACTCTGCTACCTTTATTGTGCTCGGTAATAGCGGTTATCTGGCAACTGGGCTTGTTAACCCTGCTAGGATTTGGATTGGATCCTATGTCAATATTGGTGCCTTTTTTGGTCTTTGCTATAGGTATCAGTCATGGGGTACAGATGATTAATGCTTTGGGTAAACAGGTGGTTGCTGGCAGTGACGTAGGACCAGCAGCACAACTGGCTTTTCGAACTCTGTTGATTCCAGGTGGCATCGCTTTGTTATCAGATACAATAGGATTTATGACCTTATTGGTGATTAATATTGGCATCATACGGGAGCTTGCGATTACCGCAAGTATGGGGGTGGCGGTGATTATTTTGACCAATTTGGTCTTACTTCCTGTGCTTATGTCGTTCGTGAAACTTGGCGATAAATACAAGAATAAGTTTAGTCATAAAACCCAATGGTCTACAAAATTTTGGCATGTCATAAGTGCCTGTGCTAGCCCAAAGGTTGCGCCTGTAGTCTTGGTTACCACAACAATATTGTTTGTATTTGCATGGTTTCAAGCACAAAACATGAAAATTGGCGATCTCCATGCTGGGGCACCTGCATTACATAGCGACTCTCGTTATAATCTTGATACTGCTTTGATCACCAGTAAATATGGTATCAGTGTGGACTATTTATCCATACTAGTAGAAACAACACCAGAAGCCTGTACATCATATCAGGCGATGAATGCCATTGATGAATTGCAATGGAAAGTATCCAATATTCAGGGCGTACAGTCTGCTGTTAGTTTGGCATCCGTTGCCAAATTAATTAATGCTGGTTATAACGAAGGTAATCCTAAGTGGCGTGTTTTACCCCGTAACCAACAAACATTAGTACAATCTATCTCACGTATCCCTACATCTTCAGGTCTGCTTAATGGTGATTGTTCAGTGATGCCCATCATTTTATTTATGCAAGATCATAAAGCAGAAACGATTAGCCGTGTCATTAATGCAGTTAAGGCGTTAAGACAGGAATACCAAACCGATAGTTTACAATTTAAATTGGCGTCTGGGCCTATTGGTGTCATGGCTGCACAAAATGAAGCGGTGGATGCAGCGCAAGAGCCGATGATGCTCTATGTATTTGGCGCTGTTATTTTATTATGTTTAATCAGCTTTAAGTCACTACGGGCGACACTTTCAGTGGTGATCCCTTTATACGTGGTGTCGGTGATGGCTCAAGCGTTGATGACCTATTTACATATTGGATTGACCGTTGCTACTTTACCCGTCATAGCCTTAGGAGTAGGCATAGGGGTTGATTACGGTATCTATATATTATCGACCATGAATAATAAACTGAAGGAAGGCATGGCTGTGCGCCAAGCATATTTTGAAGCACTGATAGAACGGGGCAGTGCGGTATTATTTACTGCCGCCACGTTAGCCGTAGGGGTGAGTACCTGGGTTTTTTCAGCCTTAAAGTTTCAAGTGGATATGGGGGTTTTACTCACTTTCATGTTTGTTGTAAACATGTTGGGAGCTATTATTGTTTTACCAGCGCTGGCTTCGATTTTTTGGCGCAAACAAGGCTGATTATTATGAGCATAATCATGCGTATAATGACGAGCTAAGCCTAGAACTAACACTTTGCAGCACTGTAATCCCAACATCATAATCCCAACACTATAATCCCAACACCCGCGGTTGAAATCGTCTTGCCTTCGACCTTATCCACACACGGCGCGAGGTGTTTGTAAATAGACCAGTTGATAAGTTTTTTAGTACTTTTCAACATCGGCAGTTGCACGTGAATATTTCCCTCCTGTTACAGATAAGAGCGCATCAATGAATGCTACCCACATGTCATACCTTAATTGCTGCTGTAGTGTAGGAGAGGGTGCTTCATATCGTGTTGAGTGTGGGTCGATAACTTCTGCACTGCCATCAAACAGGGCTTGACAGATTACATTAACAGAGCATTTTTTCGAAATGTCCGTAATGATTTTTTTCTTGTCCTTGATGTCAAATGGAACACAATATGCAACTGCTTGTGGTCGCGTATGCATAACCGTTTCAACAAAATAGTCATCATCTCACATGGCTTTGTCGGCATCATGAGTAAAAAGGATGTTGCTGGGACAATGCTGTAGCAGAAAGTTTCTTTGGAAGTCTAAAACAAGAGCGAGTGTATTGGCGTAATTACTCAACCCAATTTAGCGCCCAACAATATATCTTGAATTACATAACCATGTGGTACAACAGCCATAGACTTCATTCGTATTTGGATTACCAAAGCCCTAATGACTTTGAAAGACAAAACAATGATTTACAAAAAGTAGCTTAACTGGGGGGGCGTTTTAGGTTGACCACGTCACCCTATTTATTTAGGGCTTTTTTTGCTTGAAATTAAGTGATTTGTATTTATAAGATTTTATAAGGCTAATCCCATAAACCATAAACCATAAACCATAAACCATAAACCATAAACCATAAACCATAAACCATAAACAATAGCGTGGAATACCGAACAACTTATTTGACACTAAGCGTGGATATCAAGGTAGTTGGAGTTTCTAATAATGTTTATCAGAAAGTTCAGTAAGGCGATCTAGCCTTTCAGTTATTTCATCAAGCTGTGTGAAATGAACGTTTAAATTTGAGGTTATCCATTCTTCTGTCAGTTTATCAATAGAATCTTTTGTATTTGACGGCTGAAGAATTACAGAAAGAAGAATGGAAAATAAAATTATTTGGGAAATGTCGATTGGGAATTGCGAAAGTTCGATGCTTGGAAAAGCATATAGGACATAATTTATTCACTAGAAGTGAGGCATAAGAAACGCCTAATAAAAAAACACATAGAGAGAAATAGCAATTATGGCTATGGATACCAAGCTGGATATTAGTACACCATACTTGAAATTTTCTAAGCTGTCTTTAATGCTCACGAAAGCCTACTTTTGATGTATAACGCCCAATTAACAGGCAAAAAATAGTTGGTTAAAATAAGCGACGCAGGAGCAAAAACCAACTGTTTTTTGTCCTTTAGAATGACTTGTTATATTTTTTATACCATAATGTAATATATATAGGTACTTATAGGGTTTGATATCATGGCTAAAAACACAAGCGTAACATTAGGCGATCATTTTGATCAGTTTATAAACCAACAACTTAATACTGGTCGTTATGGCTCAGCAAGTGAAATTATTAGAGCTGGATTAAGAGTGTTAGAAGATCAAGAAGCTAAACTTTTAAACTTACGCAATATGCTAATCCAAGGCGAACAAAGCGGGGTTGCCGAATACAGCTATGACAATTTGTTGATTGAGATAGATAAAGATAACCATTAATGAATAAATTTTTACTATCTTCGAAAGCCAAAACCGATTTAATTAAAATAGCTAAATATACCCAATTAACTAGGGGAATAGCTCAACGTAACGATTACCTAAAAGTATTAGATAGCATATTTCAATTGTTAGCTAATGAACCTGAGTTAGGGTTTAATTGTGATTACATTAGAGAGGGTTACAGTAAATACCCACAAGCTAGTCATGTGATTTATTACAAAGAGTATAAAAACAGCCAAATATTTATAGTGCGTATATTGCATAAAAGTATGGACGTTAAATCCGCACTCTAGAAAAATATAACGCTTTAGTGTTTGTACGGCGTGCTTTTCAATGCCGTGTAAACCTGTGTTGAACGTTTTCAATTGCCGCATCTCTAAATTTTAGTTTGATTCATGCTGTAGGAATTTGTAATTTTTGCAAAGACGAGGTGGGCGACTAATTTATTGGAGAGGTTTACGATTACCTATTTATTATTCATCACTTTCTATTTCTCACGTCGACGAGTACTGCAAATTAGCTGTGTCATTCCAGTTTCGCTAGATCTGCATTCCAGAGTTGTGTCACTTCTATTCCAGCGCTGGAATTGGGTTGTTTGAATATCAATAAGTGAAGTGGTCAAGTCATTCTGGCCACGGGTTTGTAGTACTGATGCCGATATTCCGATTCATTTGGTGTCAATCCACCATTATATGAATGCGGCCTAAACTCACTGTAATAGCCAATAATATAATCATTGATAGCGTGCTTAGCTTGACTAAAACTGCAATAGCCAGTTGTTGGTATATTTCCTTCTCAAGCTCAGCTCGCGCAAGCTTCTTCTTTAAATCCTTAATTTCTAGCTGGTCAGGCGACATTGGGGTTTGCTCAACTCTCACGCCTTTACGTTCTTGTTGAAGTTGTTTTACCCACTTTCCTATCGTTGAAAAACCAACCCCAATTGCCTTAGCAGCTTCGTCGTGAGTGTAACTTTGGTCAACAACCAGTTGTACTGTTTCCAATCTAAATTCAGGACTAAATGTCCGTCTTATTTTTTTACTCATCTTTGGCACCTAATCTTGCTATGCTGATAGCATAACAATCTCTTGTTAGGTGGCCAAATTAACTATGCCACTTCACCTAGGGGTGAGTTCGGCCTAGGTAGCATTAGATAAGAAGCATGTTTCATTTCGAGGTTGGATAATATGGGAAGTATGGTGGAGGCGACTTGCGCATGTGGTTACTCCTCAGGGGTTATGGGTTTAGGAGGAGATCGTGGTAATTATCTTACTTATTGTGGATTTCCATGCTATTGCAGCGCCTGTAAGAGTTTATTTGTGGCTAACATGTATGCTCCAGATGTATTATGTGCAAATTGTGATGCCAGTTCTGTTGTGCCTTATGATGATCCTATCCTTGAGCTAACACATGGGGTAGTAAACGAAATATTCTCTTGGAATACTACAAAGAGATTAGGTAGAGAATTGAAGCTTCATGACAGTAAGTATTTGTGTCCGAGTTGTGATGATGTCTCTCTCACGTTTGAAAGCACAGGTGTTTTCAGTTAAAAGTTCATTAGGATAACAGGTTGGATTGGCAAACTATTTCATTTATGAGGGGGAATTGTGAAAGTAGATGACCATAAGTGATATGCAAAGGCGGGCGCTGACTGATTTGCTACCACCGAAGTAAGAAAGCAATCAATGGGGTCTAAGTGAGCCTGCTACAGTTTTACTGACCACAGTTTTACTTGTTTGTAGATGTTCGGTGGTTGTTATGAGTTTGAATTAACACAGTATTGCCCGCTAAATGACTTCATCACTAACAAAATGTTTGTAGTTGTAGCTTTTAAACCTTCATCTGTAGAGCAACAAAAAATTTTATCTTCATAGAATTGACACTTTTGAAAGATTTCACCAATGTGTTGAATCGGCCAGTTAAACTCACAGCCAATATCAGACATTAACTGTAGACTTAATTCAGGCGGAAAAAGCCTAAAAATGCCTTCCATAGCATTGCCAAAGATGTGGGTAATCGACTCTTACGATGAATGTCTACGTAATTCGTGTAAATGCTTAAATTAGCTGACGTATAAGTTTTAAAGTGACTCTGCCACCACTTTCATCCCCAACTTTACGCGTATCGATTCATAGTTGTCTAAAGAAATATGGCCAAGTTTAAACCAGTAAAGCTAGCTTTGCGTCGACAGGAGAGAGATCATCGCGGCTTCTTGTTCATTAATCGACCGACCGATATCTCTGTGAAAGTCTTCTCGACTCAGCTCCTCTTCAAGAATCAACATTAACTTGTCGACACTGACACCAATAAACAATCCGCTTAAGATTCCAACTGCTGAGCCAAAAAAAGTTCCGACAACAGGAAATAAGCTGCCGATCGTAGCACCGGCGGCGGCTCCAGCCAGAGTCGAACCGGCTTTAGCTGTTGCGGCCTTGGTCATTGCAATGGTGGCAATTTTAAGTGTCCCTTTAGCGACCAATTTTTTCGATATTGCTGCTGCTACGATACCACTTACAGCGCCAGCACCGAAGCGAGCCTGTAGGTCTAGCTGTGGATCAAAATGGATCATGGTAGGTGCTGATTCGAACTCCTTGATGCGGAAAAATAACGGCTGCTCCCAATTCGTGTTTTCGGCAAGGATCGCTGCTCGTTCTTCTGTGTGTATATCCAACTCTCTAGAAAGCACTGCAAGGGTACCTTCCATATTTTTGAAAGGCTCTCCTATTTCAAGGTAGTCCTTAACGTCTTTTTCCAGCGCGTCCTCCAAGTTGCCGGTAAGCATAGCGCCAAGTCTAAAGTATTCTGCTGGCAGGCTATAGTAGTGATCTAGATATCTATCAACATTCAGACGCACCTGTTCAAAGCCCTGTCGTATTTGTTTAACTAGTTGAGCGTTATGTTCTGAACGATTCGTTAGCAAACTCAGGTCATGCTCTTCTAGTTTTCTGCACGTGCCAGGAAGAGCTATTGTTTCTTCACAGTTCTCGAGTAGAGTGATCTTAGAGCGCGCAAATGACTCCACCGACAATACAGTCGCAGGTAAAATGAACGCTACTATCAATGTGGCAAAAGCAGAGCCGAAAATCACGGTACTACCGGAAAGTGGAGTCGGTTGTCCACCGATCTCAGCTGAGCTAAATATTCTCCGGAGCTCACTTCTTGGGATCACAAAAAAACTTAAGGTTGCCGAAATCCCCCAGAATATGCCAGCTGAAACTAGGGCAACTGCAGCCGATTTCCATAAAAGTCCGTGACCGTCTAATAGTGCAGCTAACGCTGACTCTCTAAAAACCTGCACATACTTCATGAGGTAGACGCCAAGCTGCAAGAGAAGGCTACCACTTTTGCTAGCTTCTACTGAGCCTAGTTCCGCAAGTCTACTGGAGATACTCATGCCGTTCTCGAGGGCATTAGGAAAAATAAAGAGATAAACCAAGATTGATATTACGGTTGCCATCCATCTAGCCAAAATGATAGCGCGATATGTAGCCATAAAAGTTTTGTATTCGGATTGAGTAAATCGCAGCAGCAAAAGAAAACACATGTAGAAAGAGACTACAACGATCGCTATAGAGAGCCATTCGGCTTGTCTGATACCAGCAAACCATATGGCAGTGGAAACCCCTAAGGTTGTGGCTATTAATAGCCATTTAATGAGAGACCCTGCACGTCTCATGGTCCACCAGTATAGAAGACCTCGCGATTTAAAGGATTTACCGCGTTCGATCTTGCCAACTATCGCGCCGTAGTAGCCAGACAAGAATATGGGGGTTCCAAAAAAAAGCGCCCCAATAATCAGAAACCAGGGCAGAGCTTCCAGACTATTTGTTTGATACCACCATCCAGCGGCACACCATACGAGTGAAAACAGCAAATATTTAAATAGTGCGGGCATCATGTCTCATCTTTTCTTATAGGAAGCTGTGGTGGTGAATGCAGTCGTAAAAAAAGTGTCTTTGTTGTTTTACATACCGTTTCTCAATACAGGATGCAAAAAGTGCTAAATGGCCTTCAGGTGAACACAGAGTACGCTGAGTGTTATTCACATCATGTATTAGAGGTGTGTAGATAAATAAAAACTCATTTCCATAAACTAATTTAAGAAGTATTAGGCTCAGACTCCAGGCTATGGGCACAAGTATTAAAGGATATTGGACTCCGGCCAGTATACTTATCAAAACGACTATGGATAAAATGCGGTACAGGAAAAACTTACTCATTATATTAAATCCAGATAACTTTGTTTAATAGGGCAGGCCAAGTCATCTTGGCTCGAAGGACCTTGGATGTTCATGAACGATTATTACTACCCTCATCGTTTTTATTCACTTTCATAGACAGTGAATTCCATAGTGACTTGGCTGCTTTGGAGGTGGTTTCTTTGGCTACGGCCGCATATTTAATTCCACCATCTACCCCCGTTGAAGCAATCTCTCTGGACTTGTTAGTGAATTGTGCGGTGCTTGTTTTGAGAGCTCTGGTTACTTCTGATTCTGAAAACTCTCGTAATAGTTGGGAGGATTTATCTACTGCACTTTTTCCCGTATCAGCCACATATCCCGTGCCCGCAGATAGACCTGATGCCGTTGCGTTTCCGATTGATAATGCAACGCCTGCCGCTAACTTTGTTGATTGACTCAAGCGCTCAGATGCAGCAGTAAGCGCATTGGTAACTGAAGAGCTTCCGCCCGCTTTTTCGGACTCACTGATTAATAAGCCTGTGAGGTAATTTAACTCTTCTACTTCTTTCTCATCTATAACGCCATCTGCTTCTATGACCTCACGAAGGTGCTTAATGAAGCCAGTCATTATCGCTTCTTTGTCACAGTCCTTGCTTTTTGCACAATACGACCCGAGCGAGCCAGCTAGCTTTGAATATGATACTAAGTCAGTTTGGGTTCGATATTCGTCGATTAGTCTGCTAACGAAACTAGGGTTATAACCCCATTCTTCAGAAAAAAAACGCTTAATTGCTCCTAATTCTGACGTATGCATGCTGCCACCAGCATTTGCCATTTTTAAACTGACTGGGAGCATCAGCTCAATCAAAGCAACTGAAATTATATCTAGAGGAGTGTTTATATACTTGGGAATGACAATTAGGCCGTTATCTTTGCTACTCTCGAATAGACGACTAACGCCGACATATGCGCCACCTGATATAACTCCAGCAGCGATCACCCAGCCAATGGGCGTAACTGCAGTTGTGCCTAAGCCTACAACAGACAATGTGCTGGCCATGAATCCGCTACTGGCAAAAAATGTACCGGCCACTGCCCCGCTAGATGCTATAGCTGAGCCAGTTGCGCCAACGCCGATGGCCTCACTGAATGTTGTCATATGCTCTCTGGCCCGAAGCAAACCGTATGCACGTTCACCGATACCGAGCTTTGCCTTAAATTTTAATGGCTCGTTAACGATTACTTCTTCGTTTTGGTCAAAAAAATCATCTAGGTCATTAGCTAACGACATTCGCGTCACTCTTCAGTGGCTGAAACATTGCTGAAGCCTCAGCAACTTTTTTGGCTAGACTATTGTCTCGAAGATCATCCATATATCCAGTCGCAAGGCCAAAGGCTGCTGCTATTGGCAAAACGAAGGCACCCAGTAATCCACCGATTAGAGGTATAGACGTCACTAACGCGCCAACAATTAATCCTAAGACTAATCCAAATGTTGCGTTAGGAAACTTGGAGACAATCATGATCACAATTTCCACGATTTTCTTCCCAATTCGAATAACCATTTCTCCAACTCTAACAGCCGTCTTCAGGATAGAAGCGATTAGTGCCTTGGCATCCGCGGGAAGGTCTAGGTTGTCGATGTAGGATTGAAGCTTGGTGTCACTAACGCGGTCCTGCGTCAATGCCTGCAATGCTTCAAGATTCTCATCCGGAATTTCTACTTCTATCGTTTTTCCAGTGTTGAAATCTTTAGTAAATGCCTTCATTGGTCTACTCCTGTAATTTCTGCTCTGTCAATATCAGCTGCGGGTATAGGTAAAATAAAATATCATTTTTTCTAAAATCAAATTACATGATGCCTCATATTTTTATTACCATCTATTTTATATCTTTGAGGGAGTCAGCGTTGGCTATTTATCTATTCGGCCATGGTGTGACTCATGTTCACATAAAAATATTACGTTAGGTGTCTGCGTCATTGATACCCAATAATATGGGTTATGCATAGTGTCATAATGTCATAGTGTCAAAAAAAGTAATTATGACACCAAAAACCGACTGATGTATTAGCATTACACTGTTAGCAAATTAACAACTAATATAATTGTTTTGCGCAAGCAATTATAAAATTCTCTCACGCGTGAGACAGGCTTACCGTCACACAAATCACATATCCAAAAAAAAGAATTGATTGATATTGACGTTGTTAGTTGGTGTTACCAAATGGTTTTTTTGGATTAACTGCTGTCATCTGCCTCAGAAATGGTATTTCTAAATTGTTCAAGAACTGTGCCCATGTCAATGAATATGCCTTCTTTGGCATCATCTATGCCTAATCTATAACCTTCTTCAAATGCCCACTCTAATTTATCTAGAATGTCACCTTGACTTATATTATTTGATGCTTTCAATTGCCTACTCCTTATCCCTGACATTGATATACTTCATATCCATATAAAAGCGATTGACATGTAATTACTCTATACTATGAACACATTCACTGTATTTTTATCATACAAAAAAAAATTTTGCTATCGAAATAGTGCTGTTTATCGCGTGCAGATAAACAGCACTTTAAGAACATTATGCCAAAATAATTGATCCATGTGAATACTGATTATTCTTGATTTTCGAGGAAGTCGATAACATTGTTCATCACCTCTGTTACCTCTTTAGTATCGTTCCAATTGATACTTTCCCAGTTAATTCCCATATCCAGGCTCTGCAAATTACAGGTTAAAAGTTGCTGTATGGTATTGCTCGATTTTATCTTTTTAATACGCAGTGGAGTAGGAGAGGAGCTAACAAGTTTTTCACCCGATAATAGCATTTCTATTTTCTGAGCGATTGCACGTTTGTCGTGGATATTAAGCAGTGTCTTTTCATGCTCTTCTTTATAATCGTGTTCGATTTGAAGTACTATTTTCTTTGTTTTTACAAACGGGTATTGCAAACCATTATTATAGGCTTCCAATACACATGGGTAACGAGTGAGAACATTATAGTTGTCGTAAGCCCCCATTGAGATACCCATGATTGACACGGTTTCTCTAACCGATATAGAACTTCGCCCTAATTGTTTGTTAGCCGAAGACAAAGCATCAATTTCAATTTTTGCGGCATTAAAAGCACACAATTTTCCGTACTGGGGTAGGTCTTCACGGCTAGAATTTTCTTGAAACTGCTTTATTTTTTGCATCAAGGGCTGGGAGTCATATACCTTAAATTGGCTAGGAGCATGATTGCCTTTTGAATAAATTAAAGCGAAAAAACGCCTGTGGCCAGTTAATACCTGATAGTTGTCGTCTTCCAATGGAAAAATAGTGGGTACCTGAATAAGATCAGACACCTTAATATTATTCGCCAATTCTGTGATTGAATCGATGTTTTTATTAACATTACGCCACTCTGGTGTGTCATACTTCATACAGTTGATAAAACATGATTTACCTACCAACACATGTCCTTCACCCTTGTAGATATCAGCTAACTGGCGTTTGGTGAGCAGACGTTTTACAAATAAGTCTGCGTGTTCATCATCAATAATGATGGCCGGGAAGTACCTGAAATTGGTTTCGTCAGGTAACACATGATTTAAAAACAAAACTTTATAACTAAAGGTATCGTCGCAAGGGATGGCCTGATTGTTATGTTTAAGACCTGAAATAAGTCTCTGAGTTAAGCTTATATTTGACAAAAAACACCACCTAAAGATTGTAATAATGCTGTTATTCGCATTTATTTACATTCTAATCAATTTTGAGAATTTTTGATAAATTAATTTACAGTTACTAGCGACAATTTTAGCTTAGTTTATCATATTAACGTGCATTTTTTGTTGTATGTAGTAACGTATCAGAGTTTCTAATTATTGTTGAATACTTGACCATGTATTTGTAAAGTGGCTACATAGCTGGTGTTTCGGTACAAAGAAATATTAAAAATTATTTCTCTAGTCGTTATGGTGCATTGAATATGGGAGGGGTTTGTGAATTCACTTCTCTTGCTTCACATAAAGTAACAGCTAATTACTGGTCAAAACATTTTTAGCTAAAGCTGAGGTGTTACTTATCTTGCGCTATTGCATTTTAAAAATTGGCAATACGTCTTTTTCAAATTAAGTAAAACAGTCACGTGAGTTTTTTAATAATTATAGGAATTAGTAAACTTGTTTTATATAGCCACTTCTTGTTTGGCCAACCACTTTAATTAATTGGTTTTGCGGAAAGTAACATGCTCAACACATGGAGAAAATAGACAAGTAAACAAATCATTAATACTCACTATAAAACATCCACACAAGGCACTGACAACTTAAAACAGTAATGTGTCAGTAAAAGAAGTATCCAAAAGCTAAAGGAGTCGTAATGATAGCAAATGGAATAGAAGGTATATTAAAAATAACCCAAGCCTCGATTTTATCAGAGATTGTTTGTGGGATAATTTTGCTGGTTTTTGTGTTTGGTTGTTTCTTCTCAATTAAATCTAAATACCCCAATTTTGTTTCTTATACGCCTGCATTACTTACATCGTTAGGTATTTTCGGAACATTTGGCGGCATTGTTATTGGATTGATGTTGTTTGATGAAAAAGATATCGATGGCAGTATTAGTCTATTGTTGGGTGGTTTGAAAACAGCTTTTGTTACCAGTTTGCTTGGAATTCTAACCTCCATCATTTTTAAAGGGCTGCAATCGATGGGTTTCTTATCTCCCAAAAAAGAAACAACCCAAATAGATAGCGCTACTCCAGAGGATATTCTTGCCGCAATTACTGGGCAAAATCAATCTTTAGTCTCTTTAGTTACAGCGATAGGCGGTGACGGTGACGGTTCATTGGTTAGCCAACTTAAATTAATGCGAGGTGATGTTAATGACAATCAAAAATTAACGTTAAAGGGCATGGAGCGGTCTGAGGAACATTTGAAATCTATGGATGAGAGTATTACATCCCAGAAAGAGAGCTTTAATACTTTCTCAGACAAACTTTGGATTAAGCTACAGGACTTTGCAGATACATTATCTAAATCAGCAACAGAAACGGTTATTGAGGCACTTAAGCAGGTTATTACCGATTTTAATAACAACTTAACCGAACAGTTTGGTGAAAATTTCAAACAACTTAACGAGTCAGTTAAAGAGTTAGTTATCTGGCAAGAAAACTACAAAGTTCAAATCGCAGATATGACAGAGCAATATAAGCTCGGTGTTTCATCTATAGCCGCAACAGAAACGTCAGTAACAGCGATTAGTCACGAGGCTAAAGTTATCCCTGAAACTATGACTAATTTGAAACAAGTGATGGAAGTAAACCAGCACCAGTTGGCTGAGCTTGAACGTCATCTTGAAGCATTTAAAGATATGCGGGATAAAGCCGTGGAAGCAGTGCCCGAAATCAGGACCCAAATTCAGGAAACGGTTGATACAATTTCTAATTCTGTGGCCCTTGCCAACAAACATTACGAGGCACTTCTAACAGAGTCAGATACTCATATTCAAAAAACCGCTGAGACCATTTCCGAGTCGGTTGCCCTTGCCAATAAACATTACGAGGCACTGCTAACAGAATCAGATACTCATATTCAAAAAACTGCTGATACTATTTCTGAATCGGTTGCCCTTGCTAATAAACACTACGAGACACTCCTAACAGAGTCAGATACCTACATAAAATCTCATATTATATCCTCTAATGATTTACTCGATAAATTTGTCACAAATACCAAAGAAGGTGTCAACACTATCGGTGAGAAATTGGCAGAAAGTGCAAATCAAGTTGAGAAAGTGATTACAGAGGGTGCCAAAGAATTTGAAGATAAAGTACATCAAACAAACGGCGCGCTAACTTCTACAGCAGATCATGTGACTAGCCAAACAGAAGTAATAAAAAATGCACTTAAAGATACCGCAGACGACTTAAGCCAGCATGTCAGGGATATGATTAATGGCTTGATTAGTGATTCAAAAGATATTTCCACTACACTCACCGATGCCAATAAATCATTAGTTACAGATACTTCAAACATTAGAGACGGTGTAGTTAAAAGTATTGAAAATATGCAAAGTCGCCTTGAATCATCACTGGAAGATGTATTTTCATCACAAACTCAGCATATGCAAAAAGTATTCTCAAATATTGACTCTGGTTTAAAAGACCAAGTGAGTAAAACGGGGGACGCGGTTGAAAAACAATTAGGCATGATCGACCAGTCTATGCAGCAGGAGCTTAATCGTTCGATGAAACTTTTAGGCGATAACCTAGGAAGCATAACGCAAAAATTCACTACAGATTATAAGTCATTGGTCCGTGAAATGACGAACGTAATTAATCAGGCTGCCTGATAGATGTCTTCAAATAATTCAATTTTTGGCTCTTCCAAGCCTACAGAAGATGGTGAACATTGGTTGTCGGTGTCGGATCTCATGGCGGGGTTGATGATGGTTTTCTTGTTTGTTGCCATCGTGTTTATGCGTCATGTGTCAATTGAGCGCGATAAAATCAAAGACGTGGCAGTCGCTTATCAGGAAAACCAGGTAGCTATTTTTGATGCACTCAATACTGAATTTTCTAGCGAACTCAGTATATGGCAAGCGTCAATCGACAAAGAAACTTTATCTTTTCAATTTGATTCACCTGAAGTGCTATTTGATACCGGAAAAAGTACTCTAAAAATTGAATTTGAACAGATCTTAGCCGACTTTATTCCTCGTTATCTCAAAGTACTTGACCAATACCGCAAGAGCATTGATGAGGTCAGAATTGAGGGGCATACGTCATCCGAATGGGGCATTAATACCCATGCAGATGACGCCTATTTTTTTAATATGACACTGTCTCAAAACAGAACACGTAGCGTTCTAAATTACAGTTATTTTTTAAAACAACTTACAAGCGAACAAAAAATCTGGATTAAGTCCTCTTTTGCCGCAGTAGGCTTAGCGTCTTCAAGATTCAAATCTAATGCTGATGGTACCGAAAACAAACAGAAGTCGCGCCGTGTTTCATTTCGTGTGATCACCAATGCTGACATTCAAATACGTAAAATCATTGATGGCCTTTAAATGAAGCTGACTGTCGATTTTTCGATATTAAATAATGCTGTTAGCCAAATGGGGGCAGACTTAATAGATTTTTCGCATTCAGTCAAACTGGACATACTTGACCCTATTGACGCACTTCTTGGCGAAGGCTTCGAAGTTAATTTTAAGGATATTGAATTTGAAACAGGTCTTGCGAGTTATCAAGGCAGACAGGTTCTCCTTTATATAAAAGATCATAGTTACAACGAGAAGATATACGCCGTAATCGAAGATGGAACAAAGGGAAATAGGTTTCATATTGCTGATTGTGAAATGTTAGAGCGCATGAGACAAAAAGGCCGATTTGACAGATATGTGGTTACGAACAAGTTGGATGGAATATTTGCCGTATCTGGCACTAATAATTCAAATGAATTAATAGAGGGGGATACCAATCTAAACGTTTGTCAGTACTGCTTGGATGCGCTTAATTATAAAAAGTTTTCTTCAATGCCGAGAGGGGCAATCAGGAAAAAATTTGTTTCCACCTTCGAACTCGCAGAATTTTTCGACACCTACAGTTCTTTTTTCAAGTACATGCCCACCGGCGTTGCGAATAATGCCAGCGCAGGTTACACCGATGATTGGGATGATATTTCAAGGAAAATTAGAGCGCAATTTAACTATAAGTGCCAACAGTGTGGCCTGGATCTCAGCAGTCACAAAGGGTTGTTGCATGTTCACCATATTAATGGAGTGAAGTCTGACAATAGCAGTCGTAATTTAACGCCACTATGTGCAGATTGTCATAGAAAGCAGCCAGATCATCAGCACATGTTTATTAAACATGAAGAAACAAAAACGATTAATCATCTGCGGCAGGAACAAAAACTTAACAAAAAAGAAAATTGGAAGGACATCTATGCTTTGGCTGACCCTGCCATGAATGGCGTTATCGACCTATTAGAAAAGCACCAGGTATCCCTGCCAGAAGTGGGTGAAGAAATTCAGAACGATAAACAAGAAGTTGTCACAGAGCTTGAACTCTCTTGGCCATTGAAAAAAGTAGGAGTAGCGGTAGACAAGACATCTGCCTTAGCAGCAAGCAAACAAGGTTGGAAAGTTTACAGTATGCGCCATGCCCTCAGTCAAATGGATGATTTGGCGCAAAGCTTAAGATAATACAAATAGTTTTAAAATTCACAACCGTAATTTTAGAGCCCAATAATTCGTAAAACAGCAAATGTGGCGCATAGCTCAACGCTATTTGTCATTGTGAAACAACATTTCTAACGTAATACAAAGTTATTTGCACAGGGAAAAGAGATAACAACATGAACGTAGCCTATAGAAAACTAATCACCTATGCCCCAGGCATGCGCATTGTCGTGCGAGATGCTGAGTGGATAGTGCGCCGCGCCGACCCAAGTGCCGACGGCGGTTACTTAATAGAATGTGAAGGCCTATCTGAATTAGTCCGTGGTAAAGAAGGGCGCTTTTTAACCTCTATTGAAAACGATCCTGCCATTGGTGCTAAGCCCATTGAAATTCTAGATCCTGCCACAACAAAACTGGTTGAAGACAGATCATCCAATTACCGTGGTACCTTGCTTTATATCGAAAGTTTACTGCGTCAACGCGTACCAACCGATGAGAATATTCACTTTGGCCATCAGGCCGCCATGGATCCCTTACCATTCCAATTAGACCCGACACTCACGGCGCTTAAACAGCCGCGTCAGCGTATATTAATTGCTGACACAGTAGGCTTAGGTAAAACCTTAGAAGCGGGCATCTTAATGTCTGAGCTGATGCGCCGTGGCAAAGGTAAACGTATTTTAGTGTTAGCGGTTAAATCTATGCTGACTCAGTTCCAAAAAGAAATGTGGAACCGTTTTTCAATACCATTAACGCGATTAGACTCATCAGGCTTACAACGCGTACGTAATAAAATACCTACTAACCATAATCCGTTTCATTTCTTCGATAAGTCGATTATCTCTATCGATACCCTGAAACAAGATATCGAATACCGTCATTACCTTGAACAAGCTTATTGGGACATTATTGTCATTGATGAAGCCCACAACGTGGCTGAACGTGGCTCTAACTCACAGCGTAGTCGTCTTGCCAAGTTATTAGCCAGCAAGTCAGATAGCCTTATTATGCTTTCTGCAACGCCTCATGATGGTAAGCCTGAAAGTTTTGCTAGTTTAATGAACATGCTTGATGCCACCGCTATCAGTAACCCTAAAGAATACAAACACGAAGACTTTAATGAGAAAGGCCTTGTTGTTCGTCGCTTTAAAAAAGATGTCAAAGATCAAATAGCCAAAGAATTCCCTGAACGTCAAATAGAAACCATACGTTCAAACGCAACAGCAGTTGAAGAAGACGCTTATCGTGAACTGCTGGGTGCGAACTTTGGCAGTTTAGACAAAAGCAGCGAAGGCGGACAAAATCACAGTCGCTTATTCCGAGTCACATTAGAAAAAGCATTATTTTCAAGCCCCATGGCCTGTTTATCTACAGTAGAATAAAGATTGGGGTCAGGTCTTGTATTTTGTGCAAAACTCAAAATCTGACCCGTAGGTTTCGAATTTCTAAGCGGATTGACTCGATAAAGGCTGACATTAAAATATTGCCAATGTTTTATGGGGAACTCACGCAAAATGTGTGGCACTTGTTATCATATTTCTCTTGTAGGTTATTGTTAGATATGGACTTAAAGTCAAAGCATATTTTTATGAAATTTCGTATTTAACCGGAATAGCGGTTTCCACTTGTCAGAAACATCCTGAAAATGACTTTCATATGCGCTAAGACTATGAAATGATTATATTTTTACTTTTTCGGAAATTTTAAGTCGAATTGAATTCGCACTTAACCCGATTTCCGACTAATAAACTGTTATACGCTATTGGAGTTCCGAGTTGTGACACTATTTCGAACGGGAAAAATTACGTGCCATTCGGGTCAGGTCTTTAATTTTGAATATAAGTGCTACTGGACTATATTTAATTAATCTTGGATTAAGAATCTGCACAACACTAGATGATTTTTCTTTTTCTGTTAATTAATTCTTTTGCACATAAAGCAATTAGTTGGAGAACATAATGAGCCGTCCTTTACGTTTGGAATTTTCTGGTGCGCTTTATCACGTCACTTCTCGAGGCAATGAACGCAAGGCTATTTACATCCAAGAAAATGACTTTGAGCTGTTTCTAAATATATTAAGCGATGTTTGTGAAAAATTTAATTGGGCTATTCATGCGTATTGTTTAATGACAAATCATTACCACTTATTAATTGAAACTCCAGATGCAAACTTGAGCAAAGGCATGCGACAACTCAACGGTGTTTTTACACAATCGATAAATCGAAAGCATCAGAGAGTAGGGCATTTATTTCAAGGCCGTTTTAAAGCAATACTTGTTGATAAAGATGCTTACTTGCTAGAACTCACTCGTTACATTGTACTTAACCCAGTTCGAGCAAGAATGGTTGATTCCCCCAGTGAATGGTTATGGAGTAGTTTCCACCATATGGTTGGTCGAGAAATGTCTCCACCTTGGTTAGCGACTGATGCATTATTACAACTATTTTCTTCTAATAGAAAACAAGCAATTTGTGAATATAAGAAATTTGTTGATGAGGGAGTCGGTGTAACTGTATGGGACAATTTACAACATCAAGTATTTTTAGGAGATGATGATTTTGTGGAAAAGTATCAACCTCTACAAAATTCTCGATTAGGGGATTTAAAAGAAGTACCATTAAAACAGCGCCGTTGTACTCCAAAGCCTTTGTCGCAATATCAAGAACAAACCTCCTCTCGCGATGAAGCAATGCTAAATGCCTATAAATCTGGCGGTTATACATTAAAGGAAATTGGGGATCACTTTGGTATTCATTATTCTCGAGTAAGTCAGATAATATCAAAATTAAAGACCTGATAATCATATAGTAAGTTCCTACGATTCACGTTCAAGCCTAGAGTGTATGTTATACACATAGCTAAAACGAGGGCTTTAAAATGAAACTATATGGTGGCATTGATTTACACTCCAACAACTGCGTTTTTTCAATTAAAGATGAAGCAGGTGTTGTTATCGCTCGACGAAAGTTACCCAACGATTTAAACCAAATATTTCTGTTTCTTAAACCATTCGAGAAGCAATTAACAGGTTTAGTTGTTGAGTCTACATTCAACTGGTATTGGCTCGTTGATGCATTAAACGACGCTAACTACCAGGTGCATCTCGCTAATACGACGGCCATTCAGCAATACTCAGGTTTGAAATACTCCGATGATAAAAGTGATGCTGACTGGCTTGCTGAAATGCTGCGATTAGGTATTTTGCCTGAAGGTTATATTTACCCGAAAGAAGACAGAGCAGTCCGTGATTTAATGCGTAAACGCATGCAGCTTGTTCAGCAAGCCACTCTCAATCTTTTGTCTATTCAAGGGCTATACATGCGCCATCTGAGTTATAAAATGAGCAATAACAAGATAAAACAGTTAACCCCTGCAGCAATTGAAAAGCATTTCCCATTACCAAATACAGCGCAGGCAACAATTTGTAACCTTACCGTGATGAAGTGCCTAAAAGCGCAAATTAAACTATTAGAAAAAATAGTATTAGCACAAGTTCAATTAACACCCGATTTTCAAGAGTTGATCACCATTGACGGTATTGGCAATATTCTCGCGCTCACTATCATGTTAGAAACGGGTGACATTCATCGCTTTAATAAAGTAGGAAATTACGCTTCCTATTGCCGTTGCGTCAGTGGCGCTCGTTATAGCAACGGTAAAAAGAAAGGTAAAACCAATTCCAAGAATGGTAACAAATACCTAGCCTGGGCTTTTGTTGAAGCGGCTAACTTTGCCATTCGTTATAACAAAACGGTTAAAAGTTACTATCAACGAAAATTAGCTAAAACGAATAAAACGGTTGCCATTAAAACCGTGGCCCATAAATTGGCAAGAGCTTGTTTTTATGTATTACGAGACAAAGTACCGTTTGATGCAGAAAAAGCATTTTGTTAAGAATTTGGCATCGTTCATGAGTTACAAATGGGGTTGGTAAAACCACTAGATCTGATTGGGCCTTGAACGATACCATCTTATTTGTTGTAAAAAGATATGCCCAAGGTTAAAGCCATAACGGGTTGGACGGTTTGAATAAAGCCGAACCATAGATCTGTTAAGTTGCAGAAAAATCTGCAAAGAACTGGATTAATCTTGGCACTAAATAATTACTGAGGCTTATAAAGCCAAGAGCCGTAGTCATACTAATTTGCATGACTACACCGCTTTAATTCAGATGGGTGACTGGTGCATATTGACACCAACATTGTGATTTTTAGGTGTGTATTAATAAGCAACAAATTAGCGGTTCATGTACAACTTAATACTTGGTAAAAAAATACCAAGGAAATTTACATACTTGCTTGACCGGAACTAACTAATGGGTGACCCGAATGGCACGAATGGCATGCATGACCCAAATGGCATGCACATAAAATATTTTATGCAACGTAAAGCTTCGATGAACACCATTGTCCAATTTCTTACAAATCGACCACAGCTAAATGAAGGTGGTCGGTCTGTTTTGGGATACCAAAATTTATCTGAAAGTTTACGTTAGCCTGAGAAGGTTATCTTGGTTCTGTCCAAATCCAATTTAGAGGTAATTTCCAGCTTGAATCGCTATTCATTTATTCTGTTTAAAATAACTATGCCGTTTTGGAATGCTTTTGGGAGAAAGCGAGCGAAATAGGGATAGTTGCGCCGAAAGGCATCCTTAAAAAAGTCATCGCCATAGAGCGGGTGTGTGACCAATTTAACGTCACCCTAGGCGCTGCGGCGATTCAATATCCACTGTGCTTTGAAGTCGTCAAAAGCGTTGCTATTGGCATGACGAATGCATCTCGTATTGGAAAAAACAATGATTGGTATCAAGAAGATATTCCGGAAGCATTCTGGCAAGCACTTCAACAGCAAGGTCTAGTAGAAAAAATCGGCCGTTAAATATTTACTTAAAATAAAAAGGTGGGGCATGATCATTTCGTCATTGCCGACTGCAAAAATCAATTCGTATCCTCGTACCTGCAGTACCATTATCAGATCTTAATGGTGTGACCTTCTTGGTATATATAATAATGGCCTAGAAAAGCCCCCCCCCCCGGCTGGCTAGGTGGGCTCTTAAATATTAACGAGTGAACTTAGGCTTTTGCTTTACGACGGCTAAAACCTAGACCTGCTAGAGCTAATCCGAGTAGAGCAAGGCTCGCAGGTTCCGGAACAGCTGTTAGCTTTAAATCATCAAAGCGTATAGCTAGTGGGCCGAATGCTAGATTGTTTGGATCGGGGTAACCGTTAGTTAATTGCACTGTAAGGATATTCTTTCCATCAATAAAGTTGTCGGCAATACTGAATGCATGAAGCGACTTAAAAGATGAAACACCAAAAGGTAAAGTTACGCTAGTTTCGATATCATTCAGATAAACAGTTGCCCAATTATCAACACCCCACAAACCTGTAATCTCGGCAGTGTTCGCATCATAGCCGGTTAGATCAAATGTTGTTGAGAATAAGGCGTCTCTATATGTGGTGCCGCCAGCTCTATCGGTTGATATCCACTGGGAGTTGTCGTCATTATCAAAATAGGCGTTGTTGTAGTAAGTTTTTGCATCACCGTTTGGTGGGATAACGTCCCAGTTACCATCTATGCCACCAGTAGCTGCGACCAAAGCCCCTGTGCCATCAAGACCTGTATTGTATAGTTGACCTTCGATTACCATAGCGTTGGCGGATGAAACGAAAGACAAGCTTAGTACCAATGCTGCTCCACATTTGTTTAGTGTATTCATTATTTCACCCTTTTTGTCTTTTTAAAAAAGCCTGATCCGTAGGCTAGGCATATTTATAATTTAATGCTTCTTAACTAAAGCAAGTATAATGCCATTAATATAATATAAAGTATATATTTTACAGTGTGTTGTAGAATTTTTTTCAAAGGGGAATTTACAATATGTAAAGAATGTCGACACTTTTTACTTGTGCATATTAAAACTTTATCGGCCTTGGGACCCAAGCCCCAAGTAAAACTCACCCGTTTTCATGGTGTTTTTCGGCGAATAATCAGGGCAAAAGCCGGGACACCCATATCTTTTTATGATATTGAGAAAAGCGAAAAAGGGCAAGAATGTCGGCAATAATTTTTGGGGTTGCAGTAATTTCCCGAAGTGCAGGGCAGTAGTTGGAGTGTGAATATGGGTAACTATTAAAGTAAAAAACGACAGTATTGTGAGTAATGGCGTGTGATATTTGTTGTTTAAGTCGATTAACAATATTACTTCTAACGTAATGATTTTAAAAGATCTAAGATATGGGTGTCCTACTTTTTATTCCAACTGAAACAGTGATTAATCTAGCGTTCTCTTTTTGATTATTGAACTTTTCTAAATGATTTAGAGATCCCTCAATTGCCATAACACTTTACGTAAATTTACAAGAATGTATGCAAACCTAGTAAATTAGTTTATGAATTACATTCGTTTTAGTCTGCAGATATTTACATGAAAACATTACTGCATTTCCTAATATTTGTTTATTGTACTGACTATTATTGTATTTATTTGAAATGAATATCAGGCGTGTCATATTGATTTTTAATGATTACCCACTCAGACAAATAGTTTTGATTTTATCAATATGACACTTATTGTTTGAACTCGTTTGGGAGGCGAAATCGAGATAGCCTCTTACGCTCGGTATTGGGAGAAAGCGAGCTAGAACGAAATCGAATCAAGAGGTGAATAATGCAAAATGTCTATGGCGGTTTGTGCCCCTTTATAATATTAGTTGTCTACAAATATCGTTCATACTGATATGTAGACATGCACTCATTAAAAGTATCACCAACGGCTGCTTTGAGCTTGAAGCCGCCTGTCAGATTAATATAATAATCTAGGGTACAAACTTGTTCTCTCTATCTCGCTATCGGCGAAGGGATTCTCGATCACGAAAGAGTATGGCCCAATCTCTTTCCTGCCCTCGTTGCCGTTTTGGCCACAGCGTATTAACCATTTCCGCTGCTTGGCGCATAACGCATCTTACATGGGTTCACTTACATTCATCATACTGACTCCCTAGCACTTACACGACTTGCGTGGTTGTCAGGAGGAACTTCCTCTCGCGATTCATTTCCCGTCCAGCGGACTTTGTTACATTGTCAGACTCGCTACTTTATTCAGAGTCATAGGGTCATCTGGTGTTACAGATGGTTCACTCTTATCGCGGTGAACAGCGTTACATACGACTTCACGTCGCACGGGCGAAAGCGCCTTAGCTAAATTGTTCAAGCAGTGGTGCCGAACGGGTCATCCGAACGCTGACCTACCTCCATAAAAAGCACCCGAAGCGAAAACAAATCCTGACGGAGTTGAATTACTTCAAAAACAATTTGTCACGAATGAATTATGCTGAACTGGCCAAAAATAATTTACCTATTGGGTCTGGTGTAACGGAGGCATCGTGCAAAACCTTGGTGACACAACGGATGAAATGTTCAGGCATGCGATGGGATATTGCGGGTGGTCAGGGAGTTTTAACGGCAAGAAGTTTAATTCAAAGTGAACGGTTTGATGAGGGTTGGAATTTGCTGTCTGCCAGCTACAAAGAGGAAGTGGAATTGCCAGAAAATGTGGTCTTATTCGGGCGCAAATAATTTGTCAGAAACTGGGATACACCCGAAGCTCACCCTATAGCGTATGAAAATTCTTTAAGAAAAGAGTCCGGATGGATGTTGTGGTTGAATTAACCGGACACTTCAATAAAGGATTATAATCCTGTTAATTGAGGTGAATATGACTAAACGAACAAATAAACATTATCCCGCAGAATTTAAACAAGAAGCGGTCGCTCTGGTAATAGAGCAAGACTATCCAATCGTACAAGCTGCTGCATCTTTAGGTGTGACAGACAAACTACTTTACAACTGGGTAGCTAAGCATAAGAAACAGGCACTAGGTGATGCATTATCTGGTGATGAACGGGCAGAGTTAATTCAGCTCAGGAAAGATAGTAAACGTCTACAAATGGAGCGTGAAATCCTAAAAAAGGCCAGTGCCTTCTTCGCGAAAGAAATGAAGTAAGATATTCTTTTATAAGTGAGCTTGATGCTAAGTATCCGGTGTCAGTTGCTTGTAAAGTGATGGAAGTGAGTTCGTCAGCATACTACGCATGGCTAAAAAAACCTGGTGAACTCATTAGCGCTCAAATGCTAAGACTGTATCGACGAGCCAAAGCATTATTCAAGGCAAGTCGAAACAGTTTAGGCAGCAGAGAGCTTGCTAAAGCACTACGCAAAGAAGGCTTTGAAATAACGCGGTATCGCGCCATTAAGTTAATGGAACGGCTTAAATTAGTTGTGACTCAGCGAATAGCTTATAAAGTGACAACCAAGCGCAAACACAGTGATGCTGTGGCTGACAACTTGCTAAATATGAATTTCAATCCTGTTGGACCCAATCAAATTTGGGCGGGTGATGTGTCCTATTTAAAGACTGGTGAGGGCTGGTTATATCTAGCAATTGTCATGGATTTGTACTCACGCCGTATTGTGGGCTGGCATATATCAAAACGCATGACGCGTGATTTGGTCGAGCAAGCGCTGATAAAGGCTCATAACTTACGCAAACCACCAAAAGGTTTGGTGGTTCACAGTGACAGAGGCTCTCAGTACACGAGTAAAGGCTTTAGAAATCTACTGTCGCGATTAGGTTGTCGAGCTAGTATGGGGGATGTTGGAGCTTGCTGGGATAATGCTGTTGTGGAGCGCTTCTTTGGAAGTTTAAAGCATGATTGGTTGTTTAAAGTACCGCAGCCCACTCGAACACATATGCGAGAAGATGTTGCTAGGTACATGAAATATTATAATGTTGAGCGACTACATTCAGCTAATTTGGATCAATCGCCAATTGAATTTGAAAACTCCTTTAGAAAAGTGTCCGGTTGGACTTGACCAGAACAGGAGTTGACCAGTACACTAAATATAAAAGGCATTTAAAGACAAAAGTTTCTAAACTTAAACCAATAACCCGCTTTAGGATCTAGAATTAAATAAGATCCGAAAGTGAGGCAGGATAAAGAGACCAATCAGTTTCGGATGTTGTTTTGTGGCGGATCCTTATTATGGCTACAGTCATTTCAACAAAAATGAATTACTAATCATGCCGATTTTTCTTTATTTAAAGTAGGAAGCATAAGTAAAGACAAAATATGACTGGATGCTACTCCCTTTTTTATAATTATTGGTAAAGTAAAACTTAAGATGAAAGAACACAATGAGCAAAATATTAGCCAATTGTCGCTAGAGGAATATGAAAAAGAATAATTATAAAACCATCCCCCTATCGGAATATGAAAAAGCAATATGAACAAACTCGCACTTCCTAACGACTGCAACCCATTAGCGACAAAATTAACTTTGGTACAAATCCAAGAAAAACTAATCAGCAGATATATACCACAAATAGATGCTAAAACTGTCGCAGGAAAAGGTTGAAATACCCGCTCATTAAAATCCAATTTCGCATCCGTAAAAGTAATGATGGTTATTAAAATAACAAAAGTCATAAACGTATAATAAACATTCGGTTTAAACTTGAGAAGAGTCGCTCTTAATAGATAACCAGCTAAAAAATATGGCAAGCTCATTGGTAAAATATCTATAGAAAAAGGTAACCCTGGTAAGTTAACTTCGAGTCCCAAAAGTTGAATAGGAACATTATAGACAAGATCGATTATTGAACTACCGAATACAAGTAAAATCAATAACATTAGCCATTGAAATAAGCTTGGTATCTTTAAAAAGGGTGTATAACTGCATAATAAAAATGCAGAACAAAAAAGTACAAATAAATGAGTAAGGTACCACAAGGCGACCCATTGAATTGTTCCTCCGTTACCCCAAAACATCCCCTTCAAGTACCAAAGTAACATTTCATTTTGCGTTAATAAATTAATAATAGATAAAGCAATAAGTACAACAAAATAAGGCTTTAATAAGGCATTAGTTTTTTTTAAAAAAAACTTAGTAGGTGGGGCAGCAAAACTGAAAAAAATACCTGATAAAAGAAAAAACGTTGGCATTCTAAACAAGCCCATTGGTTCAATCAGTTCCGGAAATATATTTTTAAGATTAGAGTGATGTAATGCTACTAATAAAATTGAAAGCCCTTTTGCTGTATCTATTAAACTAACTCTTTCCACGTTTTTACCTATTCTACTCTGAAGTATTTAAACAATTTAATAAATGCAAACTTGCATAAAAGAATGCATACAAACCAATGACCATTTACTCGCTATTTCTTTAATTGTCATTTAGCTACGATTTGTTTTAGTAAACAACTATACCCTCACTCCATGTCCACTTTAGCCGCTGAACCCTAAAACTTGGCTAACCAATTATCAAGCCTATTCACTTCAAGCCCTTTATCTGCTGCACTATCCTTTGGGCGAATACCATTTCGTATAATCAAAGCGCCGGGGGTTTTAAAAGGTTCCGCAGGGAATGAAGCTAACTGATTAGCTGAGAGTATAGGCAGAATAAACGCCATTTATCCTGATAATCTAAAGTATGCAGTCTATGCAGTCAGTCTTTTTTCTTCATATTCAGCCATTATTTCTCTTTTATGTCGATGTTCCATCAAAATTCAGACTTTTTTTGTCTATTACTTGACTGCTTTTTGGCAGTTTAAGCTAAAAAGACAATACTTCCCATGCTGTTATACAAACCAGCTCTTTTGATTTATTCATTTGTGATCATTCAAACAAGTTAAATTGAGGTGGTGCGCGGCTTTCTGGCAAACGTTCTCTATCAATTTTGCTGGTTTTTTTGTTCAGATGGCTGAAGATCTTTTCGATCACCACAGGGTCTTCAATACTCGCAATAACCTTAACCATACCGCCGCATTGAGCACAAGTTTCAATATCTATCCCAAAAACCCGTTTGAGCCTTTGCGCCCAGGTCATTGATTTACGTTTGTCACTGGTTTGTTTTTGGTTAGTGCCATCCGGTTTTCGATGTGCCCCCTGCTTTCTTTGTTTAGCCTTATAGGGGGAGATCTCAGCTCTGTTTTTGCTATTTGGCGCAAAAACACCATGACTAATTCATCGGGAATGAATTAGGACAAGCAAAGATTGCCCGTAGGGTGAGAAATAGGGATGTTTCTCATCTAACTTGGTGAGGTTTACTCGGGGTTTAGGTACCAAGGCAGCTAAACGGGCGATAAAATCCAGCGGTTCAAAGATCACATGGGTGGTACCATCACGATAGGGTGTTTTAAGTTGGTAACGAATTTTCCCGTAAGTCGTTATTGCCAACCTTTTTTCTGATACTGTAGAGCGGGACTCTCTTCAAAATAAGTAACGGCAAAGTCTTTCGAGTTTATTCCTATCCTGAGCGTCACTCATTACACCCGCATGAAGATTGAACCCTGCTACATTTGCGACACGGTCTGATTCAACACCTTGGTCTATCTTAGGAGCAATGGTTTGTAGCGTAAATACCTTTCGCCCCTGCTGTGAACCTGTCGCTATACGGTAGGTAATTGAATACCCGTGAATTTGTAACATGGGATCTTCTTCTAGCCCATCCAAAGACAAGTAGTCATTTTCTATATCTCTTACGAGTAAACCCTCACGCTCAAGAAAACCAGCAACACGCTGGCTAATTCGGTGAGCAAGTACATTCAGTTCACTTTTTTCGGGGCTTTTATCTGATGACCAATTCATCGGGAATGAATTAGGACAACCAAAGGTTGCCCGTAGGGTGAGAAACAGGGATGTTTCTCATCTAAACGCGTTTTGCAATAGTTGTTGTGGTTGAATTAACCGGACACTTCAATAAAGGATTATAATCCTGTTAATTGAGGTGAATATGACTAAACGAACAAATAAACATTATCCCGCAGAATTTAAACAAGAAGCGGTCGCTCTGGTAATAGAGCAAGACTATCCAATCGTACAAGCTGCTGCATCTTTAGGTGTGACAGACAAACTACTTTACAACTGGGTAGCTAAGCATAAGAAACAGGCACTAGGTGATGCATTATCTGGTGATGAACGGGCAGAGTTAATTCAGCTCAGGAAAGATAGTAAACGTCTACAAATGGAGCGTGAAATCCTAAAAAAGGCCAGTGCCTTCTTCGCGAAAGAAATGAAGTAAGATATTCTTTTATAAGTGAGCTTGATGCGAAGTATCCGGTGTCAGTTGCTTGTAAAGTGATGGAAGTGAGTTCGTCAGCATACTACGCATGGCTAAAAAAACCTGGTGAACTCATTAGCGCTCAAATGCTAAGACTGTATCGACGAGCCAAAGCATTATTCAAGGCAAGTCGAAACAGTTTAGGCAGCAGAGAGCTTGCTAAAGCACTACGCAAAGAAGGCTTTGAAATAACGCGGTATCGCGCCATTAAGTTAATGGAACGGCTTAAATTAGTTGTGACTCAGCGAATAGCTTATAAAGTGACAACCAAGCGCAAACACAGTGATGCTGTGGCTGACAACTTGCTAAATATGAATTTCAATCCTGTTGGACCCAATCAAATTTGGGCGGGTGATGTGTCCTATTTAAAGACTGGTGAGGGCTGGTTGTACTTAGCCATTGTCATGGATTTGTATTCACGCCGGATTGTAGGTTGGCATATATCAAAACGCATGACGCGTGATTTGGTCGAGCAAGCACTGACAAAGGCTCATAATTTACGCAAACCACCAAAAGGTTTGGTGTTTCACAGTGACAGAGGCTCTCAGTACACGAGTAAAGGCTTTAGAAATCTACTGTCGCGATTAGAGTGTCGAGCTAGTATGGGAGATGTTGGAGCTTGCTGGGATAATGCTGTTGTGGAGCGCTTCTTTGGAAGTTTAAAGCATGATTGGTTGTTTAAAGTACCGCAGCCCACTCGAACACATATGCGAGAAGATGTTGCTAGGTACATGAAATATTATAATGTTGAGCGACTACATTCAGCTAATTTGGATCAATCGCCAATTGAATTTGAAAACTCCTTTAGAAAAGTGTCCGGTTGGACTTGACCAGAACAAAAGGTGTTATATTTTCATTCTCAATTTTTTTATTCTTCTTTAGTAATTTTTCAACTTCGGTTTTTTGAAGTGAATGGATTTCTGTTGAATTGACTGATTCGGTATTAAAGTTAGGTATAGTGATTTCAATATCTAAACCATTATTAACTTTTGACTCCTTAATATTTATGCTTGGTTTTTCAATGAGCAGTCCATCAGCACTTGTCTTAACAGGAAATTCAATCTCTACAATATTTTCTTTAACTGAAACCTCATTAGGATGTTCAGTTATCAAAGATGTTATGCTTTCAATCTCAATTTTTTTATTTGTCTTTAGTAATTTTTCTCTTTTAGGTTCTAACTGAGTTCGAGGTAACAGTATTAAAATAAGATAAACAAAAATTGCAGCCAACATTATTAATAATAAAATTGAATAGCTCTGACGTGGTCAACCTAATACGACCACCTCAGTTAAGCTACTTTTTGTAATTCATTGTTTTGTTGTTCAAAGTTATTAGGACTTTGGTAATCCAAGTACGAATGAAGTCTATGGCTGTTGTACCACATGGTCATGTAATTCAATATATCTTGTTGGGCGCTAAATCGGGTTGAGTAATTGCGCCAATGCACCCGCTCTTGTTTTAGACTCCCAAAGAAACTTTCTGCTACAGCGTTGTCCCAGCAACACCCTTTTTTACTCATGCTCCCTACAAAACCATGTGTCTTTATAAGGCGTCGATAAGCTTTGCTGGCGTACTGTACGCCTTGGTCTGAATGCACAATCAATCCTGCTTTGGGTTGTCGTTGCCATATCGCCATGGTTAATGCGTCACAGACTAAGCTGGCCTTCATTCTTGAACTCATACTCCAGCCCACAACTTTGCGTGAATATAAATCAATCACCACCGCTAAATACAACCAGCCTTCTGATGTCCAAACGTAGGTGATATCTTGCACATAAGCTTGGTCAGGCTTTTGTGCGACAAAGTCTTGCTTAAGCACATTGTCATAAATAGGCTTCTTATGGTCACTGTTGGTGGTGGCTTTATATTTCTTTTTATACCGCACCCACACACCAGCTTCTTTCATCAATTGTGCTGTTTTCCTGCGACTCACTGGAAAGCTCAGCGCATTCAATACTTTTTGAATGCGTCGTTCTCCATAGGTATTATCGCTGAACTTGGCGATATCTTTTACCCATTCCAACATCTCTTGATGCGTTAGATCATCAGGTTTATCCGTTTGGCGCTTCTGGTAACTGTAATAATTGTGACTTTGTACACCCAGCAACCTGCACATTAAGCGCACTGGCCAGGTCTTCTTATATCGGGTAATAAACGAATACTTCACTTCGTTTCTTTGGCAAAGAAGACCGTCGCTTTTTTTAATATCTCGCGCTCCATTTCGAGACGCTTGACTTGCCCCTTCAAGCTACGGATTTCAGCTTGCTCGGGTGTTAGGGTACCGTTACCTCTAAAAGCATGACCATCATCATCTTCGGCTTCTTTAAGCCAACGACCGAGTATCTGAGGGCTGAGACCTAAATTCCTAGCAGCCTCGACTCGACTGTATTTTTGCTCTACCACCAATGCGATGGCATCCAATTTAAATTCTTTTGAATATTTCTTACGTGCTGTCATTATCTATCTCCAGTTAAGGCTATTATGTCTTAACTAGGGGGGTCGTATCTATTCAACCACGTCACTCACTCACTTAATCCTCATATTATTTATCTGTTTAAAGCAACAGTTTTATGTTTTTTGGTAAACTAACAAATTATCAAATTTTGGCTTTGGTCCTAATAGATATGAATATCAATTTTCCATACCTTATTTATCAATCACCTATGTTTTGACAACGTTAACATTTATGCGCCTTTTGATACAAATATGATCTTCCCCTAAATTTGTAGACACTTTTTACTTAGAAACCGAAGTAAGGTAAAAAGTGTTATGAATAAAAAATATCCCAATGAATTTAAGTAAGAAGCCGTTCGCCAAGTGGTTGAAAAAGGCTATTCCGTACCTGACATTTCTAAGCGTTTAGGCATATCAGATAAATCACCTTATGACTGGGTGAGTAAAGCCAAAATACCCGCCAGTCAATCCGCAGAGCAAGAAGAAATACGTAAGCTTAAAGCTGAGTTAAAGCGAGTAACTAAAGAGCGCAACATCCTAAAGGAGGCCGCCGTGTAATTTGCAAGCGAGTCAAAGAAAAGTACACGTTCATAAAATCACGACTCCATGTTTATCGCGTTAACACCATGTGCAAGGTGTTAAATGTCCACCGCAGCGGTTTTTACGCTTGGTTGAAAGAGCCTCAATCTGATGCAGAAAAAGACAATGTACGATTGCTTGAACAGATTAAAGCCAGTTATGTTCAAAGTGGCGGTGTGTATGGCAGTCCACACATCACACATGAGCTGCGTCGTTCGGGTGAAACATGCGGTGAAAACCGTGTTGCTAAGTTGATGAAGCAAGCCAAACTCAGAGCTAATATTGGTTATAAACGGCGCTACTTTAAGCCTTCTACGCCTCATATTGCAGCAGATAACCATCTACAGCAGCAATTTGTTGTGTGCGAGCCTGATACCGCTTGGGTTGGAGGTATTACTTACATCAAGACTTATGAGGGATGGTTGTATCTGGCTATCGTATTGGACTTGTTCTCACGCAAAGTGATTGGTTGGTCAATGCAGCCAACTATGACATCGGATATTGTGATTAAAGCGCTGCTCATGGCAGTATGGCGACGACCCAAAGCAACACAGGTGATTGTTCATAGCGATCAAGGGAGCCAATATGCAAGCGGTGATTATCGAGATTTCCTAAAAGCGCATAATCTGACTCCGAGTATGAGCAGACGAGGACATTGTCTAGATAACGCTGTGGCAGAAAGCTTTTTTCACTCTATTAAGACTGAACGTGTAAAGCGAAAAGTGTACGCAACCCGAAGTGAAGCCAAAGCAGATTTGTTTGATTACATAGAAGTGTTTTACAATCGAACTCGACTGCATAGCCATCTTGGCCATGTGTCTCCAGATTTATATGAAATCATGTATTCACAGGCAAGCTAAGTGTCTATAAAATTGGGGGAAGATCAGAGCTTGTCCCATGGAACTTTATAAATATTCACTGAAAAAACTGTCTAATTGATTAGTGTGAGGTCGCCTGAGTACATTGAAACGAATATCTTCGATAGACAAAGCCCTGATTCTCAATAGAACCCCATCCATGCTTGGTATGAAAGGAAAAGTTAACGTTGTGGCTGAGATGCACATGCACTTCTTCGCTTTCGAACCTCTTGCTCCCTTTCAAGGCGCTGGTTGAACATTCTGTTTCGATAGGCCTAAACCCTAAGGGGGAGAAGGGGTCCTGGCGAGACGGCCCGTGCTTACAATATAAATCTGCACCATTATTAAAACCAAGTGCACGTCCTACGCTGTTTTTGTCGAGCATGTTATTGGCATCTACTTTGAGTTCAAAAGATGAATTCTCCTGTCTGGGATTATCAACAAGGCAGACCCACAAGGCTTTACCGCCACTTGGTGGTGGTGATGAACAGGGCGCATCGATACAGAACTGTAAGTCAGTGGAATCCGAATTGCCTATGTACTCTGACGTTTTTTCAATACATTCAATCGAAGACTCGCAAGCAGCGTCTTCCCCAGCAGTTACTGACTGAGCTAGACCGCCTATTAAGATCCAGTAGTAAAAAAACAATCTGCACAGATGTTCTAAGCCTGTTTTTTCTACCATGGCCACAACTCAACTACAGTTTCAATATATACGGTGGTCTGCTTGACCATTTCATCGTGAAGGCTTGGCGGTAACCTAGTGGGTGTTTGTGATGATGGGGGAGCCTGTTTTGGCAGACCCACCTCTTCACAGAGGTTAAAAGAGGTGCATGCCTCATAAATCGTGCCGCCGATGGTGACTTGTTTGGACTCCCATCCCTTGCGCATTGAGGTTTCAGTTGACTTGAGTGTCTGGCTTGTTTTTTCTAGTTGATCTCTCCATTCTCGACAATATTCTTGGATCTCTGAGGCATCATAATTATCTACGCCCATGGTCTCTGTCAGATCATCCACAAACCCCATGATGGCACACATATCATCAAGTTCTAGCGCCGTTACCACTGCGATCGTACCTACTCCTATCACCGGTATGGCCTCAGCTGGCATACTGGCGATGTTCCTCATCGCACTTGTTTGCGCACGGCCCACAACTCGATTCCGAGCTAATTTAGCTGCGACCTTTCCTTTATCTAATTTTGTTGTGAGTCGGGTGTTTCTTTGAGAAAGGTCCATATTCTTTCTCGTGAGTAAAGCTTCTGTAGTCTCTACCCCCACCTTTGCTAGAAAGTTAGTAGCAAGCCCACTCAAGGTTGAGCTTGCTAGGATGCTTAAAGAAAGAAACGCCGACAGTAATATTGGAATAACCGATACAAGTACGAGAGCGGCTAATCCACTAATACGAAATGCAGAAATCTTCATTGTAGTTTTTTCTCTTATTATTCAGGGTATTTAATGAGACCAGTGTGCCTGCTAGCAGCGTTGGTGATTAACTCAAACGTTGTTTTACGACTAGGCCTGAATTTGACCAACTGCGGCAACGTCTGGACTATATGTAAAATAAAAAGTCATTATTCCTAAATCTAAATATCATACCTCATGTTTTCCATATTGATATCTATTTTATATTCTTATGGGAGTGAAAGCTGGCTATTGTTCGTCAATTAATCAACTATTTTTAAGTTGTTATTCCAAGTAATGGACGCAACTTAGCCTCGTTAACTTCGTCATTTTTCGTTTATGGCATAATTTATAATTATGTACGTTCATTAGATGTCGTCAAAAGCTGAGCAGGTTTTTGAAAATCCCATGACACAACAAATATAGGGGTAGGGGGTTCAACAAAATATTCTCAGTATCGAATAAGTACGTTGTCGATAAATTTTCTGGCACCGTTAACTAGTGATTCTTTAATCTTTGCCACTGATATTTAACACACAGCCTTCAAGTCTAGGTTCTTGTCTGAAAGTCCCAAATATCAGACATTAAGAATCACGATGTAAAAGCTCAGCTATTTTCAAAAACAACACTATAAACGCAAGTTCCAAGAATCGTTGAATATCAAACATATTGTTTTCATGTGCGGCATGCTCAGGCTTATCCACAAACAGCTACCAGGATCCATCGTCCAAAGTGTATGGAGGTATTAATATACGAGTATTGCAAATTAGCTGTGTCATTCCAGTTTCGCTAGATCTACATTCCAGAGTTGGAATAGAAATGACATCATCAAGAAATGACACAACATCATTATCCAATATATAATTTAACATAATATACATTATAGGAACTATAGAGTATGAATGTATATTGGTAATAGGTTGAGTGTTTGAACTGCAACTAATTCAATAGTATTGATAGGCAATACATTTATAGGACGCTGTGTAATTCGTTTGGGACTTACATGGTGTTAGCTTACTTCATTCACACAGCAACATGATAATGCCAAATGTTGCCTGAACTAATTATGGATGATTGTCTGTAGCAATTGCTGTTGCACTTAATCTATGCACATGTGGCTGACTTCTATTCCAGCTGACTGCAACTCAAATGGCTATGAGGATTGTCAGCTTAAGTGAATAACCATAACCAGTGATTCTTTCAGTGTTCAATGCTATTTAGGCCTTACTATTGTATTTAGTTTTTGCATATGTAAGTTTGCCGCTGACACCTCACCAAAATAACTGTCTACCAGTTTTCCATCTTGTGATTAATACAATGTTATGGATAAACTATGAGCATCCATAATGGTGGCCATATCGCCGTTTATATCATGCTTGATAAACTGCTTATCGATGTTTAATGTCCGCCCCAGATTTAACATAATAATATGTACGTCTGTATTGCGATCTTGTGCATAGGTAAATACATGAATTTCTAATCTACATGGCGGGCACCAAGTGGCTCGTAAATTTATGACTGTGTTCTTATCTTTACTGATCGACTGAACATTGATTTTTTAACCATCGAGTTACACTAATACCAAGTCCGGCATAACGTCTTGGGCTCGCATGCACTGAGCGCCGACATATTTATAATAAAGAGTCATGGTGTTATTACCACTGCGTAATAGTACCAATTAGCATGTTACTGTGATTAAGTTTTATCAATTCAAGACTATCAGATAGTCAAAATACAGCGAGAATGTTTAGTAAGTTTATCAGGTTGTTTTATATGCGTATAATTAGCGTTATACGGCTATATCTTTATATGTAACCAGCTATGTTAAATTTAGGGTATATAACTAACAGATTACAATTGGATTACTGTGACTATTTTGGCGAAATAACGGTTATAAAATAAGTAAATATTTACGTAGTGTTTGCAACAAATTAGTCAGTAAGCGCGCTGTTAAAAGCCATTAAAATTGGTTAACGCAGAATTTAAACATACGATGGCAGCAACAATGTATCAGCAGTACCATCCACCCACCTCCATTCTGCAAGCTAGATACAACGGTATCTCTTAAATAAGCTATGAGTATTAAGTTATTTGGATCTGACTTTACTAAGGCTGAACATAGTACGCTTCTATTATTTTGCCTAAGAAGGATGAAGGTATAATACAACCTCCCCGCTTCATTCCTATTGTACTTTGTAGAAGTAAGCTTATGTGACAGTGTTTTTTTAGCGCCTAACTTCAGATCTAATGGCTTTGGGTATATTCCTAAGATAAAGACTAAATAGCATGATAAGCAATCAGATACTGTGGTAAAGAGCCCAGAGCTAAGATTAAGATAATAAGTGCGCTAGAGAGTAGCGGTTAAGAGGATTTAAACAAAAATTATATCAACTGGATAAGTATACAGTTAAAATCATTTATATATACTTATGTCATGTTTAAACATCACTATGAACCAAAATTTCATGCCTTTATTTCCCCATGCAAATCAGCTTGATTTGGGAGTTGATTACATCAATCAACATATCAGTGAGCTAGACAGAAGCATTCCTGACGCTGCTTACAGCTATGAACTGGCAATAGAATATTTGGCTGAGAATCGCTTTAACGCCAATAATTTCAAGTCTATTCGCGGTGAGTTAAATGTGTTGTTTAACTGGACTTGGTTTGTGTGCGGCATGTCCATAGCTGAGATTGATCGTATCGCCTTGCGTAAATTCATTGATTTTTGTAATCAGCCCCCTGCCCATCTTATTGCACGCACCTCCTATCCATTTTTTATTACCGAGGCGAAAACGACTCTATTGCAAGCTAATCCTAAGTGGCAGCCTTTTGTTCATCGTGGTTTAGGTAAATACATACGTAAAACAAGTACCTTAAAAGCTCAGCTTTCACTGTTGAGCAGTTTTTTCTTATTTCTTAATGATGTGGAATATCACGATAAGAATCCTGCTGCGATTTTATTGCGTCGGTTAAATGTTAACAATACTCATGTAGCGGATCCAGAAGTGGGGGAAAAGGCATTGAGTTCCCTGCAGTGGCGGAGTGTATGGGATGTTGTCAATGAGTTGGCAGACAAACAGCCAGAGAAACATCAGCGCAGTCGTTTGTTGTTCGCCCTACTCTACTTACTTTACCCCAGAGTGTCAGAAATAGCAGCAAGGCCTGGCTTTACACCCTTAATGAGTAGTTTTTTTAAACATAGAAGCGGTAATTGGGTGTTTAAAATCCCCCGTAGTAAAGGTGGGAAAAGCCGTATCATTCTCTGTCCAGATGAACTTCTTCAGTGTTTAAAGGACTATCGTCGTTATCTGGGGTTAAGCGATTTGCCACAGCCCGATGAAAAAATCCCATTATTTGTGCGCCATAAGGCTGGCACTCATGGCCGTGATACGGGCGTGTTAAATGCTCAATTGGGAATTGAAGCAATTCGTAACATCGTACGTGAAATTTTTGATTTAACCGCCTCTAAGCTTACGTCAGATGAACCACACGCCGCCGGCGAATTACGTCAATTCAGCGTGCATTCGTTGCGCCATACTGGCATATCTACCTCCATCGCAGCGGGCACCCCTTTACAAGTTGTGATGAAAAATGCCGGGCATGCTGATCTATCAACCTTATCGATTTATATTAGTGCAGACTTACAGCAACAAGTTACGGCCACGGTAAGCCGTGACCTGTAGACTCGAGCCCCTCGATATTTACTGAGCTTGTGATGAAAAAGTTGTTGAATCATTGTCCCCTAAAGTATTGCTCCACCTCAGATAAGTCTGTTTAAATAAAAGCCATTCATCACCATTTACTAAAGTAAAAATTCAAAACTGGTTTACACAATAATTTGCCTAGCAATGGCAGGAGTAGGACCAGTATTATATAAATCCCGTTGATAACCACACGGAAAGTAATCAACTTTCACTTCCACAAAAGTAAAAAAGAAAAGTAGATATGGAAAATATGAGGCAAAATGGAATATCATCTTTTTGAAAAATGATATTTTACTTTACCTATACTCAAGGATGACGAGATTGTTAAAGCGTCACTACCCGAATACTTAACGCAATAAACACCACACCGGCGATTTTGTCGATTAGCGGGCCTTTTTCAGCTAATGCAAAACGCTCACGGGTACCGTGAACCAAACCGGCCACAATAATATACCAAATGGTATCAATGGTCAGCACGGTACCAGCCATTAAAGCACCGCTACTGAAGTTCATTCGCTCGTGGGTGATGAACTGACTGAACAATGCGGCAAAAAAAACCGCCAGCTTGGGATTTAAAAATGCAATAGAAAAACCATCTCGAGCAGCAGCATAATAACTGGTAGGTTGCTTTGAGTCGGTATCGGCCTTAAACGGATTGCCCTTGGACATGAGCGCTTTTACCCCCATATACAACAAATATAAGGCCCCAGCATAAACCAGCCCCTTAAATAGTAACGGCGAACTTAACAGTAAACCCGACAGCCCAACGATGGTTAATACCGCATAAACCCCAACACCCAACCCATGACTCATGGCCACTACTATGCCGTGTTTGGTCGAATGAATACTGTGTCTTAGTAACACAGCCAAGCTCGGTCCTGGCGACATCGCGCCCAAAATACAGATTGTGAGCAGTGATAACCAATCGGTGAGTGTCATATTTTATTCAACCCTAATAGTCGCTGTAATTATTCTAAGTTTTCACTGGTCATGCTACTGAGTGACGCCAGTTTACCCGCACCTTAATGGTTTTCATATTGCTGTGTACATCATCAAAAACCGTGTGAAAGCCATCTACATCTGGGTTGAACCAAAGAACAGAAAAAACTGACTGCCATCGGAGCCGATTGGGAAAGTGACTTAGTTGCTAGACTACATTTTTTGGTGTGTAGATCCCAATAGTATTTGGCTGTGAATCGTTGTTATTGAGCAGCAGCTGATCAAAATCTACCAACAATCATAACAGGGTATTGGCATTATTTTCATATTGGTATCTAGCAATACCAATGGTTTTTGATTATTTATAAAATAGATAATGGTAGATTTTTTATGCACACTGAAAACTAAATAACCCAAAACTAGAATGGGAAGATTAAGTGTAAAATTTCACTCTATAACAATATGAAAGTATTTCTCAGCTACAAATGTTGTTAAGCATGCTAGTCCCTATCCTGTTCTTGTTCGCTGACACGCCAGTCTTACCTGCTTTTCGACCTCAATAATTGCAAATAGTGTGACACCTACACCCACAATCATCACACCATCCCAAAATGGAATGGCGGCGGTAGCAAATACCGATTGTAGTGAAGGTAGGTAGGTGATTGCGAACTGTGCAGCAGTGACAGCAATCACCACCGACCAGACTACTTTGGTACCGCGTAACGCTTTGAAGGTCAGTGAGGAACCGTAAATATTACGAATAAAAAACAGATGAAATATTTCCATTACCACTAAGGTATTAAGAGCAATAGTGCGTGCGAGTTCTACTGAGTAATCCTGGTCGATGGCGAAGTGGTAAGTACCAAATACACCACACAAAAACAAAAAGGACACCAAAATAATATGCCAGACCAAATCATTGGTCAGTAGAGGTTCTTCTCGCGCCCGCGGTGGGCGGCGCATGGTATTTTCTTCGGTCGGTTCAAATGCCAATGCAATGCCCAGAGTGATAGCAGTAATAAGGTTGACCCAAAGGATTTGGATGGCTGTAATTGGCAGTGTCATGCCCAGCAGCAATGCCACTATTATCGTCATAGCTTCTCCCGCATTAGTGGGCAGCGTCCAACTGATGACTTTCTTAATATTGTCGTAAACAGTTCTACCTTCGCGCACGGCAGCAACTATAGATGCAAAATTATCATCCGTCAGTACTAGTTCGGCTGCTTCCTTGGCGGCCTCACTGCCATTAAGACCCATGGCGATGCCAGCATCAGCTCGTTTCAACGCTGGCGCATCATTGACCCCATCACCTGTCATGGCTACTGTAAAATCGTTGGCTTGCAAGGCCATGACTAAACGCAGTTTTTGTTCCGGACTGGTGCGTGCATAGATGTCGCAGTTCATGACAGCTTTGCTTAAGGTTGCGTCATCCATTTCATCGAGATCTAAGCCGGTGAGCACGGTATCAGGATTTTGCAAACCAATTTGCTTGCCGATTGCAGCGGCGGTTTTAGTATGATCACCCGTTATCATTTTTACACTGATACCTGCGTTTTGGCATTCAGACACCGCAATAATTGCTTCATCTCTTGGAGGGTCAATCATTCCCACCATCCCCAGCAGGGTTAGCGAAGCATGGACATCCGTATGTTCCAGTACCGTATTATGCGGCACAACCTGTTTGACGGCAAAAGCCAGTACCCGTTGACCGAGGGTGGCGACTGATTCTGCTTGGTTGTTCCAATATGCCGTATCTAGAACTTCTATGGCTCCATTCGCTCCGCGCTGGTTTATACACATAGTTAAAAGCTTTTCCGGTGCGCCTTTGACAAATACCCACCCATGTTGTTCATGATCGTGATTCAGGGTGGCCATAAATCGATTTCGGGCATCAAACGGGATCGCATCGGTACGTGTCCACATGGCCTGCACTTGGCGGATGTCTACATCCATTTTTCCGCTAAAAGCCAATAGCGCGCCTTCCATTGGATCACCTTCTACCATCCACACTTCGTTGTGTTTGCGAAGCGCACCATCGTTGCAAAGTGTGGCAGCTTGGGCGAGTTCTTCCAGTACAGTATGTTCGCCAGGAGAAACATGAATGTCGTCTAGCTTTAGCGCTCCTTTAGGCTCATATCCGCTACCTTCAACAGTCAATCTGTAACTGTGGGTAATCACTGTGGCCACCATCATTTCATTACGGGTCAGTGTGCCAGTCTTATCGCTGCAAATTACTGATACTGCACCCAGTGTTTCAATAGCAGGCAGACGCCGCACAATTGCATTGCGCCTGGCCATAGCCTGCACACCTATTGCTAATGTTATGGTTAAAACGGCAGGTAAACCCTCGGGGATCGCTGCCACTGACAACCCCACAACGGCCATAAACATTTCTTTAAATTCATGATGCCCGACGAAATAGCCAAATACGAGCAGCAAGACCGCTATAATAAGGATCAGCAAGGTAAGCCATTTTGCGAATACGCCCATCTGAGTGACTAGTGGCGTCGTCAACGTTTCTACTTTTTCCAATAGGCCGCTGATCCGACCAATCTCTGTGCATGACCCGGTAGTCACTACCACTCCTTTGCCTTGGCCACTGGTAATAAGGGTGCCAGAAAAAGCCATGCAATACCTATCCCCAAGCGGTGAATCCTTGTTCACCGCAGTTGTGGTTTTGTCTACTGGCATTGATTCACCGGTTAAAATCGCCTCCTGTATTGCCAAGCTGTGAGCGCTAAATAGTCTTAGGTCTGCAGGTACCTTGTCGCCTGCCTCCAATAATACAATATCACCGGGAACCAATTGCTCGCCATCGATTGTCACTCGCTGGCCTGCACGAATGACTTTAGCTCGAGGGGCTAACATATGTCGAATGGCGTTCATGGCTTGTTCGGCCTTACCTTCTTGAATAAAACCGATAATGGCATTGGCAATGACTACAGCCAATATCACACTGGTATCAATCCAATGCTCAAGCATTCCGGTAATCATGGCAGAAGTAATCAGTACGTAGATTAAAATATTGTGAAATTGCAGCAGTAAGCGCATAAAGGCATTACGTCGAATAGGTTGTGGGAGTTGATTAGGCCCATGGGTCGTTAGACGTTTTATGGCCTCATCCGGTTCTAAGCCAGTGACAGATGTGTGTAGGTTTTCGAGGGAAACCTTTGCAGATACATTATGCCATGAGGGGGGAGTTGGAGCTGATTTTACTTGCTTCATAAATGCCTCCATTATTGAGGCACTGAGATAAAGGTCGGTAAAGGAATGAGTTGAATCCACCCTACATTAAAAAAATTGCATTTACATAGAGTGATTTTTTTGAAAGCCGCCGGACTGCCCTCTTTTATAATCATGTTCCTGATCCATGTTAAAAGTATTTAGTTTGGTAATGTAAATTTAGAAATTATAATTACATCAAAAAATGTCAGTCAATTGACCAGTATCAATAAACTGGATTTCAAATGAGTTGGCTTTTTACTGGCAAAATTCAATACTCGTGAATGATAAGCACTAAGCTATTATTGGTGTGATGTTCCATTTAGTTTAGATACTTTGCCTTCTTGCTATTAATAACTTCTATCAGGTATCTAATTTGGGTCGAGTCTGTTTTTTAATTAATGGAATTCACTACACGTCTCACTAGCCATGAATAGTGTTCATGAACCGGTGTAAGAAAAAACCGAGATGGTCAATCATTGATCGTCATCAATAAATTTCTTCTGTTATATGCCATCGTAAAGTTCGACACTATCCTTTTGGGTGAGTGACGTTCGATTCAAGGAGATGACATATGAATACCCCTCTTTCTTTATTACTTGTTCTGTTAACACTGGGTTTATACGCTTGCGAGTCAGGTCCAGGATCGCCAAAAGGTTTTAGCCTTCCAGAGGGCGACATTGCTATGGGAGAAACAACCTTTTTGAAGTATCAATGTCTGGCTTGTCATACTATTGAAGGGGTTGAAGATGAATCTATTAACAAGGTGTTCGAGCAGCCAGTGAGATTGGGAGGTAATTCCTCAATCGTTAAAACTTATGCCCAGTTGGTAACATCTATTATTAATCCGTCACACAAACTCGCCCCTCGCTCTATCAATTTAGAAAGTGTGGCAACTGAGGACGGAATTTCTAAAATGCCGGTATTTAATGAAGTAATGACTGTCACTGAACTGATTAATATTGTTGCTTTTTTACAACCTAAATATAAAGTCAAACCTATGCAGTACACTCAATATCATCATTACCCTATTCCGTAACATCGCATTTTATATTTTCGTTGAGCCATTATATGCATAAGGTTTCCCAATCAGAGTTACAGCCTGGAATACCACCCGCGTTAGCGGCCTATAATTTGACTAAAATTTACCACAGCGGTGAAGTGGAAGTGCAAGCTCTTAGAGGGGTGAACTTCGAACTTTATCCAAAAGAGTTGGTGGTGCTGTTAGGTGCGTCAGGGAGTGGCAAGTCTACTTTATTAAATATATTGGGAGGGCTTGATTTACCTACCTCAGGTCAGATACTTTATAATCAACAAGACTTGAGTCAGGCCAGTGAACATGAACTGACACGATTTAGGCGTAAACATGTAGGCTTTGTATTTCAATTTTATAATCTGATCCCCCAGCTTGACAGCTTACGAAAACGTTGCGCTGGTTACGGAGATATCCCCTAATCCCATTGCGCCTGAAGCAGCGCTAGAACTCGTTAAACTTGGCGATCGTATGCATCACTTCCCCGCCCAACTCTCAGGCGGCGAGCAACAACGTGTAGCGATTGCGCGGGCAATTGCCAAACAACCTGATATCTTATTATGTGATGAACCAACTGGTGCATTAGACAGAAAAACTGGCATTTTAGTACTAGAAGCCATCGAAAACATCAACCAACAACTTGGTACAAACTATAGCTGTCATTACGCATAACTCCGTAGTCGCCAGTATGGCCGACAGAGTGGTAAATATTTCTGATGGTCAGATAGCCAGCATACACAAAAACTCCACTCGTGTTTTGGCCAAAGAGCTAAAATGGTGATGGAAGTCTTAAACAAAAAGTTAATACGAGACTTATGGAAATTGCGTGGACAAGTTTTAGCCGTTGCCCTCGTTATTGGTTCAGGTGTTGCAACCTTAGTTATGTCGTTGTCAACTATCGAAGCCCTTGAAGACACCACTGAAGCCTATTATCAACGTTATCGCTTTGGCGAAATATTTGCATTTGCCACTCGTGCCCCATTGCGGTTAACCAACCAAATTTCACAAATAAACGGCGTACAAACAGTTCAGACGCGAATAAGTAGCTATGCAAATATAGACATTAAGGGTTTTAACCAACCGGTCATAGCACAACTTATGTCAATCCCAGATAAAGGCCAGCCTTTACTGAATCAGTTGGTATTGCGAAAAGGCGGCTGGGTAAGCCCTGGACGTGATGATCAGGTTATCCTCAATGAGCCTTTTGCCGAAGCCCACAAACTTGATATTGGTGATACGGTCAGTGTCATTATGAACGGTCACAAAAAAGATTTTTATGTGGTGGGGATCGCCCTAAGTCCAGAATTTATCTACGCCATTGGCCCCGGTGCGCTGATGCCTGACGATAAGCTGTTTGGCGTGATGTGGATGTCAAATGATGTGCTTGCAGCGGCTTATGATCTGCAAGAGTCCTTCAACTATCTAAGTTTAACGTTAACACGCAATACCCTGCCTGCAGATGTGCTTAATAATGTTGATGTTTTACTTGAACCTTATGGTGGAGTCAGAGCCATTAAGCGCGAAGATCAAATATCAAATTGGTTTGTGAAAAACGAAATAGAACAGCAAAAAAGTATGGCAACCATATTGCCCACTATCTTTATTACTGTAGCGGTATTTTTAACTAACATGGTGTTGTCACGATTAATTGCAACACAAAGAACCGAAATTGGCTTACTCAAGGCTTTTGGTTATGGCAATTTTCAAATCGCCTGGCACTACATTAAAATGATGTTGGTGATTGGGATCATAGGTGTGACAATTGGCTCAGTTATTGGCGCTTATTTTGGTCGTCTTAATACGGTAATGTATGCTGAACTGTTTCGTTTCCCTTTGCTGATTTATCGTCCCAGCCCTTTTGCTTTCATTATTGGTGGGTTAGTCAGTTTAATCGCTGCAATTTTGGGTGCGTTAACGGCCGTTAGAACCGCTGTTAAATTACCCCCAGCTGAAGCGATGATACCTCCCTCCCCTGGCATTTATAAACAAACCTTTTTATCGTCGCTGGGCCTAGTTAGATTGTTGGATCAGCCTACTCGTATTGCATTACGTCAAATATCTCGTCGGCCACTGCGTTCATTTTTAACCAGTGCTGGGATCGCCATGGCAACCGGCTTAATTATTATGACCTTGCAGTGGGACGATTCGTTAACTCATCTTAAACGCGTATATTTTTTTGATAGCCAGCGGCAACATATTACAGTGGGTGTGGTTGACTCTTTGCCGCTACGTGCCATTTATGACTTCGAAAAATTACCTGGCGTCCTAACAGCTGAACCCATAAATGCAGTTAATGCGGATTTTAGTTTTGGCTC